>DORI01000268.1 GCA_003512365.1 Crocinitomicaceae bacterium
TCATGATACCACGTTGGGACCTGCATTAGGAGGCACACGAATGTGGATGTATCAAAATGAAATGGAAGGTTTGAATGACGTGTTAAGGTTGTCTAGAGGGATGACTTATAAGAATTCCATATCTGGATTGGATTTGGGTGGAGGGAAAGCAGTAATTATCGGTGATTCCAAAACCGAGAAATCAGAAGCTCTTTTTAGAAGATTTGGTCAATTTGTCAATAGTTTATCCGGAAAATACATTACTGCGGAAGATGTCGGGATTTCCCCAGAGGACATGGTTCACGTTAGCAAAGAGACTCAACATGTTGTTGGTTTGCCTGGTAAAAGCGGAGATCCTTCTCCTGTCACTGCCTATGGGGTTTACATGGGTATGAAAGCCTGTGCTAAAATTCAATATGGATCTGATAGTTTAACCGGCAAAAAAATAATGGTTCAAGGTGTTGGTCACGTTGGCGAATATCTGGTTAAACACCTTACTGAGGAAGGAGCAATTGTATCTATAAGTGATATACAAGAAGATACCTTAAAACGGGTATCAACTACTTACAATGCAAAGGTTGTAGGTCTTCAAGATGTTTATGACGCTGAAATGGATATTTATGCGCCATGTGCCTTGGGAGCGACTTTAAATGATGATACCTTGTCTCGATTGAAATGTGCAATTGTAGCTGGTGCCGCAAATAATCAATTGAAGGACGAAGCCAAACATGGTGATCAAATAATGAAACAAGGAATTATTTATGCTCCAGATTATGCTATTAATGCTGGAGGGGTGATTAATTGTTTTTCAGAAGTCAAAGGTTTATCATTGCAATGGGCACATGACAAGGCACAAGAAATTTACAATACCATATTTAATATAGTCACTCGTTCAAAAAACGAAAATGTTCCTACCTACAAAATTGCGGGAAAAATGGCGGAAGAACGTATCACAAATGCGAAATTAGGGAATGTTAAATAGGCGCCACCTTAGGATTAAAGTTCTGCAAATTCTTTATGCTTTTTATCAATCAGATGAGAAAGATGTTTTAAAAGCAGAAAAAGAATTGTTATTGTCTATAGAAAGAATGTACGATTTGTATATTTATCTTCTGTTGACATTACCCGAATTAACGAGAGCTGCATCTCACAAAATAGAAGAAAAAAAGAAAAAATTAAGACCATCCCCAGAAGATTTAAATCCAAATAGAAAGTTTGTTGATAATGCATTAATAATGTCGCTTTCTTCTAATGATCAATTGAGAAAACTAAGTGAGAAACGAAAAGTTAATTGGATGGGGGCTGAAAATCAAGAGATTTTTAGAAAAATGTTTCTTCATATTTTGGGTACAGAGACATACTTTGAGCACATAGAGAATGGATTAGTTGGTGACGATGAAGACAAGAGTTTTGCGATCCAACTCTTTAAAAATGAAGTTGTAAATAGCGATTACTTACATCATTTTTTTGAAGAAAAAAGTATCTATTGGCTTGATGATATTGATTTATGTTGTTCAATGGCGATTAAGGCTATGAAAACATGGGAAAAACAGGAAAATTACTTTGAAATTTTGCCATTATTTAAGGAAAATGACGAAGAAAAAACATTTGTAACTTCCCTCATTAAAGAAACCTTGTTGAAGGATGAGGAAAATAATGTATTGATAGCGCAATTAGCTGCAAATTGGGAATTGGAGCGAATTGCCACAATGGATATAATCTTGTTGAAAATGGGAATAACGGAATTGCAAATTTGTAATGAGATACCAACAAAGGTCACCTTAAATGAATATATTGAAATATCTAAGTTCTATAGTACGCCAAAAAGTAATACTTTTATTAATGGAATACTAGATAAGGCAATAGATACATTGAAAAATGATGGTAAAATCGTAAAAATTGGTAGAGGATTATTAAATAATTAGCGCATGAAAAATATTTTCTTTTTAGTAACAATTGCTGTTTTAGCATTTTCTTGTGAATCTGAAATTTCTGAAGCAGAATTAGGTGAAAAAACTACAGTTAAAATAGAACCAATATATGCTGGTGCGACGCCAGCCAATTCAGGTGACACCGTTTTTCAAGGTGGAGACGTTGTTAAAGGAGATGTTATCAATGCTAAATTTAAAATCACAAATACCGGAAAAATACCACTAATTATTGCAGGTATTAAGGCGGGTTGTGGATGTACTGAAACAACCGAAGTGCCAAAAAATCCTATTGCGCCAGGTGACTTTTACATCATTGAGGGAAAGGTGAAAACAGCTGAGTTATCAGCGAAAAACATTAATAAATATATTAAGGTAGAAGCCAATGTTTCCCCTTATCCTTTGATGCTGAGAATTAAAGGAAATATGAAATGACAAAAATCCTGATTATATTTTTTCTATTTTCGTTAGGATTACTTTTCTATTCTTGTGAACAGAAAACGGAGAAAAACTTCGACATAGATAATAAAGTAAAAAAAATAGAGGAAGTTAACAAGTTGCAAAAAACGGTTATTTCGTATGACTCAATCTTTGACGCGGGACAAGTGAAAAAAGGAAAACAAGTAACCGCCATTTTTAAATGTAAAAATATCGGGTCACAACCATGGCAAATCGCAGAAATTAGTGCATCGTGCGGTTGTACGAACGCTACAAAAGCTCCTGAAAAATCCATTGCTGTGGGTGATTCGTTTGAAATAAAAGCNNGTGATGATCCGTCCACAAATGAAAAAGCAAAAAGAACTGAGGAAATTTCGCGAGAATCTCAAAGCAGGTGATAATGTAGTAACAATTGGAGGATTGCACGGTAAGATTTTAGAAATCCGAGACACAACCGTGTTATTTCAGTCTGAAGGCACAAAATTGGTAGTTGATAAAGCTGCGATTTCTCAAAGCTTCGAAGCACCAGCAAGATAATTTAATAAATCTTTAAAACGAAGGCGTTCCGATCCAATTAGTTTCGGAACGTTTCTTTTTTAATGGGACTTGAAACCCTAAACCGGCTGAAAAAAGAAGTTCGTCCATTCTATGAGAACCAAAACTCGTACCTCTTAGGATTGAATTCACGTAAGTTAAATCCGCAAAAAAGTGGAAATAATTCCAAACATAATAACTTAAACCACTTTTCACTGCAAAGGATGGTGCTACATATGTTCTATTTTCAAAAAACCAACTTTGATTGTAAGTTGTAATGGTCGTTCCCATTTGTATTCCTGAAAAGAATTTCAAATTGTTTTTTCCAAAATGTTTAAATGCTCCAAAAAACAATCTATTTTGAAACACCGGTTCAATTAAAGATTCTGAGGTAAAACTACCATCAATAAATTGAAATACATCCCCTCTAAGGCTATAAGAGTCCTCTATAATGTACTCTAAAAACCCAGACAAGTAAATGCTATTAGCATGGTTGTGAAGCATTCTGCCAGGTGAAATAGTCGCTGATGCTTTAAGTAATCCAGGAGTAAAGTAAAGAAGTGTTTCGGTAGGCCGATCTTTACTACCCACAACAGGATCAAAACCTGATAATTCTTGAGAAAAACCAATAAACGAAACAAAAATAAAGAACCAAAAACAGAATTTTATCATAGTTTTCCAATTTTGTAATTGATACTTAATGTTGTTAGTAAATGACCTTCCAAACTTGCTCCTTTTTCAGAGTGAAAAAACACTTGATTTCCTGAAAATTCAGGATGTAAATGGTTGCCGAGGTGCATCATATATTGTCCAGTTAGCGAACAATCTAGTCTTTCTGTTAATTTGATATGAGTTCCAATACCTCCTTGAACTGCAGAGCTCCAACGTTCTTCATAATTTGATTTGTTATTGTTCTCTACCATATTTGTATAATCAAAACAATGTCCAGCTATAATATATGGTTTTAAAAGCCAAAACTCCTTGATTGGGTATACCAAAACGCTCCAACCTATGTGGTAATCCGTTCTCGAAACTAAATTACCTATATCACTCGTTAAATAGTCAAAAAACCACTCAGAATTGATGCGTTCAGCGAATTGTAAGCGAAACTGCCCACCTAATCCTGTGCCAGAGGAACTCGACGCGACATCATTAAATAGACTAATTGTGGTTCTTCCTCCCAAGGATAATATTACAGTCTTAAACGGTAACTTTGTATTGGTTTGAGCCTTTAACCCAGTTAACCCAATTAAAGAAAAAAATACCAGTATATGTAGGACTTTGATTTTTAACATCACAAGAAAGAAATTAATTTTTAAAATTAAAAATAGTAAAAAAAAGCAACGATAAAAAATTGTACATTTGAATTCTATTTTTTTGAAATTAAGATGAAATAGCCCAGACTTTAGTTTACGTTACTTCCTATAGATTTAAAGGACAGGCAAATTCCATCTGATATTTAAAAGACTAATTTTATATTTATGAAGAGAAATTCACTTAAGGTTGCAACATTTATCCTTTTCTTAGGAATAGGTCATTTAACTCAAGCGCAAGCAATTCCTGGAACTTTAAATTGGTACAACGGAGAAGGAGTTGGAATGTATACCAACAAAGCATATAAAATGCTCAAAAAGAAAAAATCTAGTGAGGTAGTGGTAGCTGTGATTGATTCTGGAGTTGACATTGAGCACGAAGATTTAAAAGGTAAAATTTGGGTAAACTCAAAAGAAATTCCCAATAATAAAATCGACGACGATAAAAATGGCTACGTGGATGATGTTCACGGTTGGAACTTTCTTGGTAATTCAAAAGGTGAAAATATGAACGAAGCACGTTTGGAAAAAACACGCATTTTAGCAAAGCTTTCACCGAAATACGATGGAATTAATCCACAGGAAATAAAATCAGATGCAGAATACGAATTATACTTAGAAGTGCTGTCGGCAGTAGAAGGAGATCGTGCCAATTTTGAACCTTACATGGATATGTTGAATAAAGGATTGTTGGATGCTGAAACAGCAAAATACATCAACGATCAAATGAATTTCAATTTAAACCCAAATTATGACGATCGTGCACTTATTGGAGATAATCCTGAAGATTTAAACGACAAAAATTACGGTAACTCTGATGTTGAAGGTCCTGATGCATTGCATGGAACACACGTTGCGGGAATAATTGCTGCGAATAGAACAAATAATATTGGTGTTGAAGGAGTTGCGGAGAATGTAAAAATAATGTCAGTTAGAACAGTACCAAATGGTGACGAACATGATAAAGATGTGGCCTTGGCAATTCGATATGCTGTTGACAATGGAGCAAAGGTTATAAACATGTCATTTGGTAAAGGTTATTCTCCTAAAGCACAATGGGTTTATGATGCAATGGCCTATGCTGATTCAAAGGGCGTTTTACTTGTACATGCAGCAGGAAATGATGCAAAAGATATAGACCTTGAACCTAATTTTCCAACAGAGAAATACGATTTTCAAACAACGGACTTAACTCACATTTTAACCGTTGGGGCATCCACAAAAAATGACGATGAAAGCATTATTGCTGGGTTTTCTAACTATGGAAAGATTCAAGTTGATGTATTTGCTCCTGGTTTTGAAATTTACAACACTGTTCCTCAGTCGTCATATATGAATTTGCAAGGAACCTCTATGGCAGCACCTATGGTTGCAGGAATGGCGGCAATGTTATCTTCCTACTATCCAACTTTAACAATGGCGAAAATCAGAGAGGCTATTATGAAAACCGTGGTAGTTAAAAAACCACTAGTAGAACGTTGCAATACTGGTGGTGTTGTTAATGTAATTAAAGCTGTGAAATATTGTAACAAACTTGAAAAAGCTAAGAAATAAGTTTTTAATAGGTTTTATTTTTCTGATTGGCTTTCAAAAGTTTAATTGCCAATCTAGAATTACTGACACACTTTATTTAAATACAGTTATAAACCAATGGCACCTAGATGCAGCAAATGCACGATTGGAGGAATATTTCTCAGTAATGTCGGAAGATTTTGTTTTTCTGGGGACTGCTCCAGGAGAACGCTGGTTGAAATCTCAATTCTTTAGTTTTTGCAAGCCATACTTCGATAAAGGAAAAGCGTGGGACTTTAAACCATCTAATAGAAATTGGCATATTGATTATAAAAGAAAAATCGCCTGGTTCGATGAGGATCTATCCACTTGGATGGAAGGTTGTAGAGGAAGTGGAATTTGTGTTTTTTACAAAGGAAGTGTAAAAATCGCTTATTATAACTTGACCGTTTTAATCGAGAATGAAAAAATTCAACCATTTATAGAACTTAGAAAACAATAAATGTTTGTTAAAGACAACAAAATAGATACGTGTAAACACTATTTTTCAAGCCAATTAAAGGACAAATTTTCATTACTTGCCGTTCAACAGATGTGGAAGACATTAATTTGTAAACGCTTTAACTGGAGTGGGGCAGAGTTTATATTAAATCAAAAAACAGCGCTTTCTGAGTCCGATTTACTCTATGTAAGAGATTTTGTAAAGCGTCTTCAATCCAACGAACCATTCCAATATATTATCGGTGAAACTAGTTTTTATAATCTTACAATTTCATGTAATAGTACAGCTTTAATCCCAAGGCCAGAAACTGAAGAGCTGGTAAATTGGATCAGAAATAACACCGCTAATCCGTTGTCAATTCTGGATATCGGTACAGGCACCGGATGCATTGCACTTGCCTTAAAGTCAGTTTATTCCAATACCTATGTTGAAGCTTGGGATATTTCAGACGATGCGCTTTTATTAGCTAGAAAAAATGCAATAAATCTAAACCTAACAGTTGATTTCAAAAATGTGAATGTTTTAAATACGATAAATCAAGATAGGAAATTTGATGTTTTTGTTTCCAATCCACCTTATGTTAAGTATTCAGAGAAAGGGGAGATGGAACATCACGTAAAGGATTTTGAACCACACTTGGCTCTTTTTGTCGATGATGAGGATCCTTTAATTTTTTATAAGAAAATTGCTGATTTGGCCTTGCTAAATTTGAATCCAAATGGGTTGTTGTTTTTCGAAACTCACCATAAGTTTCATGATGAGCTGGAGAGAGAGATGAAGATACGTGGATTTATAAACATTGAATTGAGGAAAGATTTACAAGGGTTAGATCGATTTTTGAAAGCGCAAATTCCTTAATTTTATCGTATGGTTGACAGTTCAATTCAGTCAAGAATTCGGTTATTAACGCGCGAATTACACGAGCATAATCATCGTTATTATATTGAAAATAACCCTCAGATTTCTGATTTCGAATTTGATATGTTACTTAAAGAGTTGCAAGATCTCGAAGAAAAATATCCAGAGCTTTCTTTTGAAAATTCCCCAACAAAAAGAGTAGGAGGTGACTTAACTAAAAAATTTGAAGTTGTAGAACATAAGTTTCCTATGTTGTCTTTATCGAACACCTATTCTGAAGAAGAAATTAGAGAATGGGAGGAGAGGATAAAAAAAACGATTGAGCAGCCCTATCAATTTGTTTGTGAGTTAAAATACGATGGTGTTGCTATAGGATTACGTTATGAAAATGGAAACTTAACAAAAGCGGTAACTCGCGGGGATGGTGTCAAAGGTGAAAACGTTACAGCAAATGTTAGAACAATTAAATCCGTTCCACTTGTCTTGAAAGGAGATTTTCCAGCTGAATTCGAAATTCGTGGAGAAATTGTGCTTCCAAAATCGAAGTTTGAGGAGTTGAATAAAGAGCGAGAAGCACAAGGAGAACCTTTGTTTGCAAATCCCAGAAACACAGCTGCTGGAACTTTAAAACTCCAAGATTCGCGAGTCGTTGCAGATCGTGGGTTGACTTCCTATTTATATGGTGTATATGGCGTCTCGGGTCTTTTTAATGGTCACTATGAAAGTGTTGTACAAGCCGGTGAATGGGGCTTTCAAGTTCCTACAAAGAAAAATAATTACATTTCACTGGTCACTTCTATTGAAGGTGTATTGGAGTTTATTTCATTCTGGGATGAACATCGGCATGCGTTACCATTCGACATAGACGGAGTTGTTGTTAAAGTGAATGAATATGCTATTCAAGATGAGTTAGGGTTTACAGCAAAATCTCCAAGATGGGCCATTGCTTATAAATTTAAAGCACAACAAGTTGAGACCATAGTAGAAAGTATTGATTTTCAAGTAGGAAGAACTGGTGCCATAACACCGGTAGCCAATTTAAAACCGATATCGCTTGGAGGTACTACTGTGAAAAGAGCGTCACTTCACAATGCGGATCAAATAGAAAAACTTGGACTTAGAATAGGGGATACCGTTAAGGTTGAAAAAGGTGGTGAAATCATTCCTAAAATCATTGGAGTTTCCATAGAAAAGAGAAAAATTGAAGCTGCAGTTTTCTCGTTTATAACAAATTGTCCCGAATGTAATGCTGAATTAGTTCGTCACGATGGCGAGGCGCAACATTATTGTCCAAATGAAAAAGAATGTCCACCTCAAGTTAGAGGAAAAATAGAGCATTTTATTTCCAGAAAAGCCATGAATATTGATGGACTAGGAGGTGAAACCATTGAAGCCTTGCTTAAAAATGAGTTGATTTCATCAGTATCCGATTTATATCTCCTTGATCGTTTAAAATTATTGGAATTAGAACGAATGGCAGAAAAATCTGTGGATAATCTCTTAAAGGCTCTTGAAGATTCTAAGGCAATTCCATATGAACGCGTATTGTTTGCGCTAGGTATTCGTCATGTAGGAGAAACAGTGGCTAAAAAACTTGTAAAACATTTTTCATCCATTGAAAAGTTACAAAATGCCAGCTATGACGAACTTCTAGAAGTAGATGAGGTTGGAGAAAAAATTGCGCAATCAATTCGAATGTATTTTCAAAAAGAAGAGAATTTAATTCTAGTTGAAGCATTGAAAAAGGCTGATCTTCAATTTTCATCCGTTGAAAAGCAGAATATTTCTAATATCTTAGCAAATAAAATTGTTGTGGTTTCGGGAACGTTTCAGTCTTTTTCTCGTGAGGAGTTGAAAGAACTTATTGAACTAAACGGGGGAAAGAATGGTAGTTCTATTTCGAAAAAGACAGATTTTTTAATTGCAGGTGAAAATATGGGACCCGCTAAATTAAAACAAGCTACTGAGTTGAATATCCAACTTTTAAACGAAGATGAATTCATTAAATTGATCAGTCAAAAATGAAAAATATTTGGACCTCTATAAAATCGTTGCTAGTTGTTTTCTCTTATGAAGATGACGAGCAACTCAAATTGTTCAGGAAGTCTTTGGATAAAATGCTCAACACAAGCAATGTAGACAGATTAATAATTGTCGTAAATATTCCTAAAGAAGTCGATAAAAATTCTTTGCCACCACATTTTTTAATTTATTACAATTCGCCAAATGACTATAATTTTTGGGGTAAATTGAAAGATGTACAACTAGAAGCGGAACTAGCTCGGGAGTATGACGTACTTCTTTGGTTTGGAGATACTGAACAGAAAATTTACTCGCAAATTGAACTGGCAACTATTCAGAGAAGAATTATTATCAATCAAGAAAATCCTACTTTTGACTTAAGTTTAAATGCAGGTTCGGAATCACCTGAGNNATTGAATTTTGTAATTAATACACTAAAAAAAATAACGATAAATGAATAATCCGTTCATAGGTTCTGGTGTGGCATTGGTGACGCCTTTTAAAAATGATTTTTCAATCGATTTTGATGCATTAAAATCACTTGTTCGCTTGCAGATTTCAGGTGGAACAGACTTTCTAGTTGTTCAAGGGACAACCGGAGAATCTCCCGTACTAAGCACAGAGGAAAAGCAAGCCGTACTGCAATGTGTTCTTGAAGAAAACGATGGAAAATTGAAGGTTGTCTATGGAGTAGGAGGAAACAATACGTTGGCTGTTGGGAGTGCTTTAAAACAAATTCCAAAAGGTGTTGATGGGATCCTTTCAGTTTCTCCTTATTACAACAAACCTATTCAACGCGGTATTATCGAACATTACAAACATATTTCTGCTTGTACTGATCTTCCAATAATATTATACAATGTGCCCGGAAGAACAGGTTCTAATGTTCTTCCAGAAACGACGCTAGCTTTAGCAGAAATTCCAAACATTGTAGCCATGAAAGAAGCATCTGGAAATATGGAGCAAATAATGGAAATCATTCGTTTGAGAAAACCAGATTTTGGTGTCTTATCAGGCGATGATGCCTTGACTATGCCTTTAATTGCGGCTGGTGCCGACGGAGTAATTTCAGTTGTAGCCAATGCTTTTCCGGAAAAATTTTCTCGAATGGTACATGCTTCATTAGAAGGCGATTACGATACTGCGAGAAAAGAGCATTACGATTTACTTCCTATAACAAAAATGTTTTTTGAGGAAGGTAATCCTGGAGGTGTAAAAATTGCGCTTAGGGTAAGAGGAATATGTTCTGATGTGTTGAGATTACCTTTAGTTTCTGTTTCTGAAGGTTTAATGGAAAGAATTGTTCCAGAGACGAAAAGAATCGTTGAAATGTAAATGATTAGAAGTTTAGTCCTTGCTTCTTGTTATTTATTCTTTACAGCTTGTTCAGATGAAAAGAATCAAAATTTTGGTTCTGATGGTGCGACAAGTGTGTCATCAGCTGAATCAATCAAATCTGAAAATACAGATGCTGGTTTAACCGTTCCAAAAACACCGAAAACTTTTGATTCATTAATAGACGTTAGGGAACTCAATACTTCCATTTTAGTAGATTTGAAATATACGACAGATGATAATTTCATGCACATGCGTTTGTATGATAAAATTGACCGAGCCTATCTTCAAAAGGATGTTGCAGTTCGTTTAGCTAAAGTTCAAGAGGCATTATCGAAAAAGAAGCCAGGTTTTCATTTGCTCATTTATGATGCCTTAAGGCCAGTCAGCGTTCAACGAAAAATGTGGGAAGCATTGGATAGTTTGCCGCCGAGTAGGAGAGGTAAGTTTGTTTCAAATCCTGACAAAAGAAGTCTTCATAACATGGGAGCGGCGGTTGATATTACCATTATTGATGATAAAGGAATACCCTTAGATATGGGCGCAGGTTTTGATGATATTCGCGAAATAGCCTATCCATCGCTTGAGCAACAGTTTCTTAAGTCTGGAGAGTTGAGTGCAAAACAATTGGAAAACAGATTATTGTTAAGGAGATTAATGCAAGCTCAAGGATTTAGGCAATTAGAAACAGAATGGTGGCATTATAATGCATGTTCACGTATCGAGGCGTTAAAAAAATACAAAGTTCTACTCAACGAGTTTTAATAATTAACGAGTACAAGTGCGGTATCGAAAGGAGCAGGTGTAACTTCTTTATGACCATATTGACTTGTTCCGCCATTAATGATCCAATAATCAACAGAAAACAAACTGTTAGCATTATTTAAACATGTTCTAGAATAATAAGATTGCTCCACTAAATCAATTAATCCTCCAGGGCAACACTCTTCACAAGTTGTATTTTCACTTGTTTTCATGAATCGAAATGTTTCATTCGGAAGTACAGAACTATTTATAAAGCGCATCTCAACCCAAGATTTGGCTTTGGTTCCGTAATTTCTTGTTGTCGTACTCGATGGAGTTAAACTTGAAAAAGGAATATCGTCCGAAATATCAAAATAATTTTCCTTGGAAATTTTTATTACATATTTTTCAGTCTTGTCCCTTGGAAAGGTAAATTCATATTTGCCATCTGAAGAAAGCATTACAGAATCTATTGCTATCATTGAATTAGTACCAATGGGAACTTTGAATAATTTTACCTCTGCTCCTGTTAAGCCTTGTTGAAAAGTTTCATCCGTAATCGTTCCTGCCAATGTAAAAGATGCGACACCTCGTTCACATGAAGTAACGGCGAAGCCAACAATAAAAAGCACCATGAAATATAAACTTCGCTTGGTCATGATTTTATGCGTCTAAATTTAATCAATTTAGTGAGTGAAAATGAAAAATTGAATACCTTTCTATCATTTGCAGCAACCCACGTTATGTATACGGCTATTGGTGTGAAGAATATACTCGCGAGCCACATACCAATGAATGGACTTACAGTTTGAGTTTCTGCAAGATTTTCACCAATACTGATGAGAATAAAATAAATCATAAAAATTATCGCAGCAATTACAACAGGAGCGCCAAATCCTCCTTTTCTTACGATTGCGCCTAGTGGTGCCCCAATAAAAAACAATACCAAAATGGTGTATGTTAACGAAAATTTACGGTGAAACTCTATCCAATATCTATTTTGTTCAGCTTCAANNGATTTTGGATCATTCGATTGTTACCTCTAAGAAAATTGATAGTGCGATTGAGCGCATTAGATTTTTCCAATTCTGATAACTCTTTAAATCTTTTAACGGGAACTGAAATTTCCTTCATATTTTCAGAATTATTCGCAATAAGCGCATCATCGGTCATTGTTAGATGAGAGCTGATAATAGACTTGGCAATGTTATTAGAAAACTGATCAGTCTTTTGCTGAAGTGAGTCCATTACATCTGCAATTTGAAAAACATTCATCATTTCATGCTTGTCAGAAAAAACTTTTTCATCTGATCTAGCTAAGCTTAAACCGTCCATTCTAATTTTGAAAGTTCCTGTAGAAAATGAAGACACGCGAGAAGGGCGATTTTCTTTTTTATACTGCTTCAGTTCTCCATTGGGAAGAAAAATGGGATTCTGTAAATCCAATTCTTCAAACAATTCACCATTTTTAAGTTGGAAAAATAGAAAGTTATTGTTTTCTGATTTGTAGATTCTAGCCTCTTTAGCTTTTATAGTTCGTACTTGTTCGTTATTGCTGTAATCGTGAATGGTTATTCCATAGTTAACACTGTCGCGCATTTCATCAATTTTGATTGCATATCCTTCAATATCCTTTGTGTAAACTCCTGGAGTTAAAAGTGAACTTATTTTAGTGTTTTGAATATCAAAAATCATCGAATGCCATTTTAAATTGGCAACTGGAATCACATAATTTGCAAAATAAAAGGTAAATAATGCAATACCTATAACCATAAATGTTAAAGGTCGCATAACTCTATACAATGACATTCCACTCGCTTTGAATGCGGTTAATTCGTTGTTTTCAGAAAAATTTCCAAATGTCATAAGAGAAGAGAGCAAAATTGCAAGAGGAAGGGCTAAAGGAACCAAACTTGCTGACACATAGAGTAATAATTCTAAAATAACCATTACGCCCAAACCTTTTCCCATTAAGTCATCGATATACAGCCAAAAGAATTGGAGTATTAATATGAACATAGAGATAAACAAGGTAACCAGAAATGGTCCCGTAAACGAACGTATACTAAAAAAATAAAGGCGTTTCAACTGAAATTATTACGGCAAAAATAGGGTAGATAATCGAGAATTGAATTAAGCACCTAAAATACGACGTAATTTTTCCATTTGTTGATCCCAAAGCATTTCAGCACCACTTATGTCATCAGATTCTGCGAAGTCGGTAATATTGATAATCATTGCATTCGTCATCGGATCAACTTTTGTTGCGATTTCAAAATAGGAATCATCTTCTTCATCCGCTAACCATTTGAATCTAATTCGCTGATTCATTTTATGAAATTGTAATTGAGCATCTTCAGAAGCGCCATCCCATTTAAAGGTGTAAACGTTGTTTTTAACATTAACATCATCCGCAAACCATTCACTCAAACCACTCGGGGTTGCAATTAGATTTTCAAGAACCCCAGGAGTAGTCTTAAATAAATACTCCAATTCAAATTTCTCTTTCATAGCCGACAAATTTAATTTTACATTTGTACCTTTTAAATATAACCATTTTTAATTACAATGTTGCTTCACAAGCGATTAATTCATCAAGGAACTGTTTTTTTTAGGTATCGAGGACAATTACCGATAATAGTCATCCTTTTTTCAGTGTTTTTGATCGTGTTTTTCCCAATTAATTTGACAAAAGAGTTTAGATATGGTTTTTATGCGCTTTCTTCATTGTTCGTTATTTCAGGGCATATTATAAGAGCTTCAACAGTTGGAAACCGTCACAAACATACTTCTGGAAGAAATCGTTCACACCATTATGCTGAAAATCTAAATACTACAGGATGGTATTCCGTGACAAGAAATCCCTTGTATTTTGCAAATTTTTTAATTTGGTTGGGATTGTCGCTATCAACTCAACATATTGGAGTCGTACTTTTAGTATGCAGTTTTTTTTGGTTTGTTTACCAACGGATAATTCTTTCAGAAGAGGATTACCTATTGACCA
>DORI01000055.1:0-1924 GCA_003512365.1 Crocinitomicaceae bacterium
TCTCTACAGTTAGAAGTTTTGAGTGCAAGAGCAAAGGCGATTAATTTATTGAAAAGTAAGGTTACAACTGGTCAGTTTTCTTTCAATAAGGTCGTCGGTATGGCTTTTCCATCATCAGCGGTATTTAATCCTGGAGATGAGTTCACAATGACAGTCTTTATGGGTGCATTTGACTCCGATAAACAACCACTAGTGAAACCTGATCAAGGAACCTTTGTAGAGGCCAAGGATGGTAAAGCGACTATTAAATTAAGAGCGCCGCAACAAGGAGAAATGAAATTGACAGGTCAGGTTGGTGTTGCCGATAAAAGCGGTGATGTTAAATGGATGCCTTATGAAACGAAGATTCAAGTTGGTCAAAAGGCTGGATCTATTTCCTTACCAGATTTGAATGTGCTATTTACAGAATGGGATAACTTCATGGTTCCTGTTGCTTCTGGAATTGTAGGAGAACCAAGTTTATCGGCCTCGGGGGCATCTATGTCTAGAGCAACCAAAAACGGTCAAAAAGGTTTTAATGTTAAAGTTGGTGTGCCGAATAAAACCGTTACCTTCAGTTTATCTGGTAAAGATGCCGCAGGGAAGTCTGTAAGTTTTGGTACTTTCACTTACAAAACGAAAAAATTTCCTGATGGAAAATGTACCATTTCGACCATTTCGAAAACTAGTAATACTAGATTAAGAGTAAGTCTTGGACAAGAATCTTTATTTGGAGATATTTCCTTTAATGTCCTTGGTGGATCAGTAACTGTGGGTAATGATATTTTTAGTTTTAGTGGAGATGTTTTACCTGCTAATTTGTTAGCAAAAGCCAAACCTGGTAGAGATGTAGTCGTATTAATTGATTATCAAAGATCGGGTGGACAAAAAAGAACACTTAAAGCAGGTTTAACTGTTAAGCCTTAATTTAATAGACATGAGAACTTATATTTTATCCATTTCAATCGGTCTTGTTTCTTTTGGACAAGTGGAAGCACAAGGTGATCCTTCAAGAGGACCATACAATATCCTGCCTAATGGTGTAGTTGATGGCGTTTCAATCAAAGACGAAGTGCCAGTGAGGAGTGCGGTGGAATATGAGTTTGTTCGATCTGCAGATCAAGTTTGGACAAAACGTGTTTTTTCACGAATTGATAAAAGAGAAAAATTGAATCACGAAATTTTCTTTCCAAATGACAAATTCGAAGATGAATACGAAGCACCAAAGAATATTGGTGATATAGATAATCCGAAGTGGAATAAACATGCAGAAAGATGGTCATTATGGACAATAATTGTGCGACACATTATGTTGGGAGATTTAACTGTGTATAGTCCCTATGATGAGTCATTTCCTTTGGTGGCAGACGGGTATAAATTTAAATATCCAATTGTAAAAAACTCAAAAAGTGATTATTTCACCGTTCCTTCCTATCGAAATACAATCCATGATAAGAAGATTGCAGCAAGTGCGCCACCTTCATTTTATGAATATGCAGGACAATTCACAAATCCCCTTTTCCTAACAAAGACAAACTTACCATATCAAAAATGGTTAGATTCTCTAAAAAATGAGCAATCTGGTGAATATGCCGACATTGATTTGGATAAAGAAAAAATAAAAGAACTTTGGGATTTAGTTAAACCTGGAGAGAAATTACTAAACAAGCGAATTGTAAAATTCTTATCAAGTGAATCTATTGTAGCTTTTAATATCAAAGAAGATTGGTTCTTTGACAAAGAAAGATCAATGTTGGATAGACGAATAATAGCTATAGCGCCAGTGGTTCATGCGGAGACGGATTCATCTGACGGATCTATAAAACAAGTGTTTTTCTATGTTAATGGTGAACGATCGGCTATAGATGCTACCGGAATATTATCCTCTTACAATGGTAATGTAGTTGAAAGAGAATTATTCTGGCTTTACTTTCCGGAATTGAGA
>DORI01000055.1:2006-18374 GCA_003512365.1 Crocinitomicaceae bacterium
GCACAGATTTACAGAGTTTCTGACAAATTTGATCGTGAAATTGAAGACTACAAATTTGGTGTTGATGCTTTGTATGAAGCAGAACGCATTAAAGAACAGATTAGAGAATGGGAAATCAACGTATGGAATTACTAAATTCTCATTAGAATATTAAAAAGCCTCGTTTATAACGGGGCTTTTTTGTTTAATTTCGCATAGTGAAGTGGATAGGTAATCGAATAAGTTTTAATGAAACAAAAGAACGCACAACTATTGTAATTGAGCCCCAGCGTAATGCCGCTATTAATGCACTCATGGGCGCTTGGCTTGCGATGTGGTACGTTATCGGAATAGCAACCCTCGTTTATGCTANNATTTACGGAAAAAGAGCAAGTAATTATTTGGGTATTCGCTGTTTTCTGGGTTTATTACGCCGTTCGGGTTACAAGATCTTATTTATGGTTAATGTTTGGAAAGGAATTGATAAAGATCGACGAAGTAGGAATGCACTACAAGCGCTCAATCCGTAAATTTGGAAAATCCACGCTGTATTTATTCGGCAACATTCAAGACTTACAATTTGAGGTTCCTGAAGAAAGTTCTATCCAAAGAGTCTGGGAATCTTCACCTTGGATTAATGGAGGAGAACGGTTTACATTCAGCTATTTTGGTAAACTTGTAAAATTCGGTCGAAAATTAGAAGAAAAAGATTGCAAATTACTTTATACCTTAGTAAGCAAAAGAATTCAAGAACGAAAAAAGAAATAATATGTACGGCAACATTAAATCATTCCTTTCTGAAGAGTTAAAACAAATTGAGCTAAATGGACTTCTTAAAAGAGAACGTATCATAACAACTCCACAGGGCGCAAATGTTAAAGTTAATACTGGTAGGGATGTAGTCATTATGTGTGCTAATAATTACCTTGGTCTTTCCTCACATCCGGAAGTTATTAAAGCTGCAAAAGGAGCGCTCGACACACATGGCTTTGGTATGTCATCTGTACGTTTTATTTGTGGAACACAGGATATCCATAAAACTTTAGAGCAGAAAATAGCCGAATTTTACGGAACTGAGGATACCATTTTATATGCAGCAGCATTTGATGCAAACGGCGGTGTGTTTGAACCTCTTTTTACGGAACAAGACGCTATAATTTCTGATGAATTAAATCATGCTTCTATTATTGATGGAATTCGATTATGTAAAGCACAACGTTATCGCTATAAGCATTCAGACATGAATGATCTAGAGGAACAATTGAAAAAAGCACAAGATCAACGGTTCAGAATAATTGTAACGGATGGTGTTTTTTCCATGGATGGTGATATCGCTAAAATGGATCAAATTTGCGATCTTGCTGATAAATATGATGCATTAGTAATGACAGACGAATGTCATTCTTCTGGGTTTATCGGAAAAACAGGCAGAGGTGTTCCTGAGTATTGTGGAGTAATGGATAGGGTTGATATTATCACCGGAACCTTAGGTAAAGCTCTTGGTGGTGCAATGGGAGGCTACACAACAGGCAAAAAAGAAATAATTGAAATACTTCGCCAGCGTTCAAGGCCCTATTTATTTTCAAATTCGTTGGCGCCCTCAATCATTGGTGCTTCGATAAAAGTATTTGAATTGCTTAGTTCAACGACTGTGTTACGTGATAAATTGGAAGAAAATACGCTCTATTTTAAAGAACACATCAAAGCAGCAGGATTTGATATCAAACCGGGAGATTCCCCAATTGTTCCAATTATGCTTTACGACGCTGCCCTTTCACAAAAATTTGCTGAAAAGTTACTAGAAGAAGGCGTTTATGCCGTTGGTTTTTTCTATCCGGTTGTGGCTAAAGGTCAAGCTAGAATTCGTACCCAAATATCAGCTGCCCACTCAAAAGCAGACTTGGATAAAGCTATAGCTGCATTTATAAAAGTAGGGAAAGAGTTAGGAATAATTTAATAACTTATTAGTGGTCTCGCCAGGAATCGAACCTGGATCTAAAGTTTAGGAAACTTCTATTCTATCCGTTGAACTACGAAACCGGAGTACAAATTTAACTTTTCTTTTGATTGTATAAACCTGCTATCACCTCCCATGTTTGGATTGCAGCCTTGTCCCATGAATACGAGGTAGCCTTTGAAATGGATTTTTCACTGAACTCTTGGTAAACTTTATTATCCAAGAGAAATTTTAATTGGTTTGCGGCTTCTTTTTCATTGAAGGGGTCGCAAAGCAATGCAGCTTCACCAGTAATTTCTGGGAGACAACTGGCATAAGCGGCAACTATAGGTACACCACATTTCATGGCCTCAACCAATGGTATTCCGAAACCTTCATAATAGGTTAAGTAGGTTAATGCATAAGCAGAACCAGTAATTTTTGCAAGTTGCTCTTGGTCCACATATCCTGTAAAATGAATTCTATTCTGACAATCCTCAGGTATCTTAATTCGGTGTTTTTTCCACAATGGGCTACCAACTATAACCAAATCTATCGCGTTATTTTCCTTCGCAAAAATAGAGTAAGCGTTCAATAAGCGTTGCAGGTTTTTACGTGGATGTAATGACCCAACAAAAAGAAAATAGGGCTTATTTCCACTTATTAATGATCTTGTGTTTTTTATTTCTTGTTCAGAAATAGGTTTAAAAATTTCATCCGCACTGTTGTAAATTACCTCAATTTTGGTCGGCTCCAACTCATAGTATTTAATGAGTTCCGATTTTGAAAAGTTAGAGACCGTTATAATTTTGTCAGCTTTCCTTGCAAATTTTGGAAAGAACCTATTGTAATAGTATGAAACGCTAGTTGGCAAGTCTTTTGGGTATACATGAAAATTAATGTCGTGAATCGTCGCGATTTGTGGAACTTCGGTACGTAGATTAATAAATCCATCTGTTGACCAAAATACATCAATTGCATATTTTTTCAAGACTTTCCCAAGTCTTAATTCGAACCAAATGTACCATAAAACGGGATGTCTCGCAGGTGGATCAACAACGATGGGAATTACATTCTCGGCAAAAACAAATTGTGGATCGAATTTTCTATCAAAAAAGAAATAAAAGGTGTGTTCTGGATGATTTAAAACAATTCGTTTTGTTAATTCGTAGGTATAACGACCAAAACCCTCCATTTTACCGGAGATTAAATTGCGTGTATTGATGCCAATTTTCACCTTAAAATTGATGGATATAATTAGTTAGTTTTTCACTTCCAATGGTAGTCTGAGGCCCGTGCCCACAATAAACAACTGTATGATCAGGAAAATTAAATAATGTATTGAAAATACTTTTTTTGAGGGTATCTAAATCACCTCCGGGAAGATCTGTCCGACCGAAGCTGCCTTGAAATAATACGTCTCCATTGATTACAAAGTTATTTTGATGATTATAAAACACAACGTGCCCTGGACAATGCCCTGGAGTGTGATGCACGTTTAATTCGATATCTTCAAAGACCAAGGTCATTCCGTCGAAAAGCTCATGTGTTGGTGATGGAGAAACTTTATAGTTTTCAAATCCATAGACATGTGCGTAACCTTCCACCATTGTTAAGGTTTTAAAGTCCTCTTTGTGCAAGTAAAGAGGTAAATTAAAACGTGAAACGCAAAATTGATTTCCGAGGATATGGTCAATATGAGCATGTGTATTTAGCACAGCTAGAGGAGTCAAAGAATGTTGTTCGATGTATGATTTTAATTCAAATTCTTCCTCTTTGGTGTAGCACCCGGGGTCAATTATTACAGCAAATTTTGAGTCAGAGGAGAGGATGTAGGTATTTTCTTGAAACGCATTGAAAGTAAAAGACGAAATTTTTAGCATAATTCAAAAGTAGTGAAAAGAACTAGCGTATTAAATTTACGTGACCTGTAAGTTGCTTTTTTTGATTTTGAAAATCAGAGTAAGTTAATTTCCAGGTGTAAGTACCGTCTTGACATTTATGGTTTTTATAGGTACCATCCCAACTGTCATCGATAGATTTTAATGTACAAATAAGCTCTCCCCATCTGTTAAATATTAAACATTCCATTTCTGAGATATTGCCACTTATAATTTGGAATCTACCGTTGAAATTATCATCGTCCGGAGTGAAAGTATTCGGAACAAATATTAAGGCGTCATAAAAAAGCGAGACACTTGAACTTGTTTTACAACCATTCACATCAATAAATTCCACGAAATAAGTAATGTTTTGATTTGGGGATGCTATTGGGTTTAAGCAAGAGGTACAACTTAGCCCCTGAGTCGGGAACCAGTTGACGCTTCCCGATGAACTTATTGTGGCTAATAATTGAACCTGATCTCCATAAAATGCATAAACATCAGGATTTGTATTTACAATAGGATTGTTATAAACAGCAACATTTACATAAGAAGTATCTTTACATCCAAAAATATCAGTACCAATAACATAAAAAAGTGTTTGTTCATTGACTGAAACTTGAACAGTAGAACCGTTGCCAAAAACACTATTAACCGGAAACCATTGATAATAGATTGCGCCATTTGCCCATAGATTCGCAGTGCCACCTGGACAAATTATTGTATCATTTCCCGCTTGAACATTTGGTTCAATAATATTAACATAAACGGAGTCTTTTACACTACCACAAGCATTGGTTACATTGACAAAAAAATATGAACTCGATGGAGGATTAGCAATTACAGTATTTCCCTGAAAAGTATTTAAAAATGGACTATAATCCCAGACATAAGAACTTCCGCCGCCTGCAGTCAAAACTGCCGAAGTTCCTTTGCACATATTGGTTGTATCGTTAATATTGGGAATAGGTAAATCTTGAGCCACTGAAATTGTAATATCAGCTTGATTTTCACATCCGTTAATGTCAGTTACAATAGCAGTGTAGGTAATATTCTGAAGAGGGGTACTTACAGTATTAAATGATGTATTGGAAGATAAGAAAGTTGGTGGGGTCCAAACAATGGTTCCTGCTCCTGAAACTTGAATGTCAACTGAAGATCCGATACAGATTGTTGTGTCAGGTGAAATACTAATTGGATTGTTGCTTACCACTAATGTCACTGGAATAACGATTGAACCACAACTGTCGGAAATTGTAACGTTGAATTGAGTGGTTTGGTTAACAGATGCAATCGGATTGGAAATATTTGGATTGTTTAGAAATTGCCCAGGGCTCCAACTATATGAAGTACCACCGTATGCATCAAATTGATAAGAACTTCCTGGGCAAATTGAGCTAGGTGGTTGAACAATTCCTGCTGAAAAAGATCCAATATTAACAGATATTGTTACGGAGTCGGGTGTGTAGCATCCATTAGTATCATAAACAACCAAGGTAACATCATAGATTCCTGGTATTGAATATTCATAAATGGGTTCAAATTCAGTTGATGAATTTCCGTCTCCAAAAGTCCATAAATAAGCATTACCATTTGTACTATTATTTTGAAAAAACACGGATTGAGGAATGCAAATATAAGGAGCAGGTTGGGCTGCCGCCGCTTGAATTGTACTCAATTCAAATTTAAAGGTGGCCATATTACAATTGGAGCTGTTATTTGTTGGCGACCAACTTCCTGGAGTACTTGTAAATCCATAATCGTTTCCTCCACATGCACCGCACACGGCATGATAAATTCTTCCGGATTTATCGAAACGACTTGTACCACCATCTACGTGGTTAGAGCTTCCTGTTACACCACCCATGTATGTAGAATATTTTAGGAGGGAAGCATCTTGACCTAATAGGGAAAGATAGAAGTTGTTTCCATTCGTGTTAGATTGGTAGGCATCTGGTGTAATTGGAAAACCAGAACTCGTAGAATAAGTAGCTTGACCGCTGTGATTTAAAATACCACCCCATCCAGCAAGATAAATGTCGTAGCAATCAGAAATTAAAAATGCCGTTGGAGAAATTTCTACGTGTCCTGAACCCGCCCCGATCATGGTGGTCCAAGAAACAGTGGATAAATCGGCTGTAAATTTTCTAATAAATTGACCTGAATTAGGCACTCCATAACAACCCGAACTAATAGGCCAAGAAGATTCTGTTTGCCCGTAGACATAAACGCTTCCTGCAGGATCAGTGTCTACGAAATAGGTTTGATCGTATTCATTTAACCCCATGAAAGTGCCTGATTGAAAGGCCCCACTACTTGTATTTAGGCGCACTGCGTATCCATCACTTAATCCTCCATTGAAAGTTAAATCCTGTCCCGAATTTACTGGAAGAGAAAAAGAGGTACTTCCTCCTGCTACATATACTGATCCTGAAGTTCCAATAGAAATAGCATTCCCCGTTTCATCTCCAGACCCTCCAAAATAAGTTGACCAAGAAAGTAAACTCAGATTAGGATTAAGTTTAAATATGACTGCATCTTGAGAACCACTTAAATTTGCTTGTGCGGCATTTATAGTTGGAAAATTCGACGATGCTGTTGTACTTGAAATATAGACATTATTGTTTTCATCCAAGGTTATTTCTCCGCGAAACTGATCGCCATAATTATAGTGTAAAATGGAAGTGTTTAATCCGTCTGTATTGCTTCCTCCAATATATGTCGAGGAAAGAAGGGATGTTCCGTTTGAATTTAATCGCGCTACGTATATATCAGAACCATTAAATTCCAATGAGTTTTCCAATTCATATGGTCCGCCGTTATGTGAATTATCATATGGCGTTCCTGCCATTGGGAAATTAGTAGAAGAAGTAGCGCCATAAATATAAAGTTCGCCATTTGGAGCGCAAACGATACTATGTGGAGTTTCATTACCTGAACCACCAATGTATGTTGAGTACAGAATATTGTTACCGTTTACTGTATATTTTGTAATGCCAACATCCATAGGAAACGTACCGGTTCCAGAATTGAAACTCACGTCATAAGCTCCTGTTGACAGAGGATATCCGGAGCTAAAAACAATTCCACCTCCAATTAAATTTCCATTAATGTCAGGAGTGGCAGTAAAGCCCCAATTGTCAGCTGTTGAGCCTGTAAATGTTGAAAAAGTCAAACTTGGATCTATAATTAATTTCTGATTTTTATCATACCCATTAGGAAAACTAAAATAAACTGCTTCTCCTAATTGTTCAAAGCTACAAGCAACTTTTGTTTTATTTCCTTTATCATCTTCTGTCCAAGCTTGAGGAGCGGATTCTTGTATTTCACCAAACCGATGTTTCATTATTAATGATCCGTCATTCGAAATTCTTACAGACTCAGCACCGGTTAGTTCGAATTGTATTTGATTAGGATCTGCAGATGGTGATACTATAAAATTATAGCTCAGTTGGCCATTACTTGAAGTGTAAAAAAAATCAATATTTGGATAAAATTGTTTGTAATAAACTTCACTAAAGGAATAAATTTCTGACTTCCATTTTGACTTTTCAGAACCTAAAATATAGTTTCTATAATGGCTGGATGGATTTTTCTCAACCTTAATTGCGTTTTTATTGGCGTTTAAAAAAGTTTGGTTGATGGTGTGATATGCAATCCCACTTTTTTCTTCTGAACGAACTTCATGCTCAGTGTGATTATGTGACATGGCATCTGTCAAGAAAAAGGTCATTTTGTTATTTTCCAAATATAATTTCCCTTGATTTAAATCCACACTGTATTGAATACGATCGTCCCATTGCCCGCGATTGGGTGTCATCCATATTTGCTGACTTATTACTGCAAGGGACGATAAAAAAAATAATATGGTTATTATGAATTTCAATTAAGATAAAAATACAACTATTTTACTACTTATAAAACAAGAAAATTGTTTTGAGGTTGCCTAATATTAAAAAAAATGTGAAAAAAATGAAGTTATTTTGTGCGTCATTAAATAATTTTAAAAGAACATTCTTTAAAATCATTCGTTTTTGTTAATATTGAATTACTAAACTAATTAAACATGAATATCTCCAAGTTAAATCTCTTATTTCTTTTTATTTTTTCAATTTGTACAACTATTTTTTCTCAAAATTATTCTCGAGTTAAAGTTTTTGGAACTCAGGAAGAACTCTCAAAATTAGGTAATTTGGGTGTTACCATGGACCATGGCATCCGAAAAGAAGGTTTGTTTTTCATTTCAGATTTTTCCAAAGACGAAATTGCAATTATGCAAACTTACGGTTATGAATACGAAATCCTAATTGCCGATGTTGAAAAACATTACGTTGACATATTGAACAACCCAAGCAAGGAGTCTGAAAATGTATTAAAGAATGTGAACTGCGCGGGAACAGGCGGAGGTGGATCTTCAACATTTTCTCCAGCAACTCCCTCCAATTTCAACTTGGGAACAATGGGTGGGTATTTGAAATACAATGAGATGCTAGCAGAGTTAGATGCAATGGTTGCTCAATATCCAAATTTGATCACTGCTAAAGCACCGATTTCGACTTTCGTAACGGTTGGTAATAGACCAATTTATCATGTACGCATTTCTGATAACCCAAACACGAATGAGACTGACGAACCTAAAGTGCTTTATACAGCTATTCATCACGCGCGAGAACCGATGAGTTTAATGGAAACCATTTTTTACATGTGGTATTTGTTGGAAAATTACAGCACAAACGATGAGGTTACTTATTTAGTGAATAATACGCAAATGTATTTTGTGCCTTGTATCAATCCTGATGGCTATGTGTACAATGAAACCACCAATCCTAATGGAGGAGGTATGTGGCGAAAAAATCGACGAAACAACGGAGATGGAACTTATGGAGTTGATTTAAATAGAAATTATTCATATGGTTGGGGAACAACAGGCACAACTACGACAACCAGCAACGAGACTTACTGTGGTCTTTCTGCATTTTCAGAACCAGAAACTCAAGCAATGAAGTGGTTAGTTCAAAACAACGATTTTGAAATGGCTTTCAATGCGCACACATACGCAGAAGATATTCTTTTCCCTATTGGTACTACTACAGCTGAATTTGCACCTCATCATAACTATTTACAAGACTATACCAACCATATGGTTGAGTTAAATGGTTACACTGCAATGAAATCATCAAGTTTGTATCCTGCCTCAGGAGATTCAGACGATTACATGTATAAAGTAGATGTAGGAGTCAATCAAAAAGATACTATCTTCGCTCACACACCCGAGGTTGGGACGGCATTTTGGCAGCCTTCAAGTGAAATAATTGCAACTTGTCAAGAAATGGTTTTTCCAAATCTTATTTTAGCACATTTAACAAGAAATTATAGCATTGTCAAGGATACAGATCCATCTTCCGTAGCTACGATTTCAGGTAATTTCAATCATTCAATTAAAAGATTAGGCCGCCAAAGTGGACCAGTGGTCGTTTCCATTGAACCCTTGTTAAATATTGTTTCTGTAGGGAATTCATTGACATACAATTTGAATAGTCAACAAACTTCAACTGGTGCAATTTCATATTCCTTGAACCCGTCTATTCAATTTGGTGATCAAATCAAATATATTTTGAAAACAGACAATGGTCTTTGGGTAAAGAAGGACACAATTATTAAAACATTTGGAGCAATTACTCTACAGGCTCTGGAAGATGCAACTTCAGCTACAAATTGGACTGGAACTTGGTCAACAACAACTTCAACTTTTGTTTCTCCTTCAAAGTCATTTTTTGATGGCTCAACCAATAACTATTCAAACAACACGAATAAAACATATACCTATGTTCCAACAATCGATTTGACACAAGCCACATCGGCAATGATATCCTTTTATGCAAAATGGGCAATTGAAGCTGATTATGATTTTGTTCAGTTTCAAGTTTCAACAGATGGCGGAACCACATGGATTGGTCAATGTGGAAATTATACCGTCGCTGGAACAAGTGCCAACGGAAGTGTTCAGCCAAATGGCCAGCCTGTTTACGAGGGAACGCAATCGAATTGGGTGTTAGAAGAAATCAATTTAAGTGATTATTTGGGTCAACAGATCAAAGTACGTTTTCAAATAAAATCAGACGGTGGAACAACAGCTGATGGGTATTATTTTGATGATTTCAAGGTGTTTTATTCTGTTCCATCGAGCAACCCTCCAACAGCATCATTTACTTCGCCAAATGCAGTTTGCCAAGGTTCAACAGTTGCCTTCAATGATTTTTCTACAAATTCACCTACCATATGGGCATGGAATTTCGGAGATGGCAATACTTCGAGCCAACAAAATCCAACACATACGTATACTTCAGCTGGTTTATATACTGTATCGTTGACTGTGTCAAATGATGCAGGATCAAACTCAACAACTCAAAACATTGTGGTTAACGCAAATCCAGTTGTTGCTCTCGCTTCAAACGATTCTGACAATTTAGTTTGTGACAATGGAGGTTTGATTCAATTAATTCCGACGCCTACAAATGCTACTTTAACAGGAACTGGGGTGGTTAATTCAACATTTAATCCTTCATTAGCAAATGTTGGAGTAAATACTTTAACTGGAAGTTACACCGATGCAAACGGCTGTCAAGCAAGTGCTCAACTTTCGATAATTGTAGAGCAATGTGCCGCATTATCTGATCAATCTAATACTTCCATTGAGGTGCTTCCTAATCCGAATTCTGGTTATTTTACCGTAAAAGGTGCTCAAATAAATTCGCTATTGAAAATTATGGATTTTAATGGGAAGCTCATATACAAGTCGGTTGCGAATTCTTCAACCATTTTAGTAGATGTTCCTCAAGTTGTAAATGGGTTCTACTACCTAGAAATAATTAATCCTTCTGGAAACGCACAACGGACTAAATTTTTGGTGAATAGGTAAAAGACTATTTTTTACTAAGAATTTTTGTCGCGGTTAACCAAATAATTTTTAGGTCATGTCCCACCGTTGGACGTTGAATGTATTTCTGATTTAGAGCAATTTTTTCGGGCATAATTTCCTCGATGTATGTTTTCGTTGGATTATCACTTTTTGCTAAAAGTTCATTTTCTCTAAAATAAGTAATTGATGCGTAATCGGTTATGCCTGGCTTAACATTAAGTACCAGTCGTTGATCTTCAGTGTAGAGTGCGACATATTCTTTCACCTCTGGTCGTGGCCCTACAATACTCATCTCTCCTTTTAAAACATTAATAAATTGTGGGAACTCATCTAATTTATATTTTCTAATGAAATAACCAATGCGAGTAATTCGATTGTCGCGCATACCAATGGTGAGCTTTCCTTTTTTATCTGCGCCAGTTTTCATTGAACGGAATTTAAATAGATAGAATAATTTTCCATATTGACCAACGCGCTCTTGCTTGTAGAAAATACCCCCGGGTGATTCAATCAAAATCAGCAAAGAAATAATCAATCCAAAAGGAAAAAAAAATAAGAGAATTAGCATTGAAAATAAAAGGTCGAACAAGCGCTTCATGCTTTTAGTTACATTTACATAATGGATTTGACAAACGTAAGCAAAAAATTAGTCGAAACAGCGTTTCTAAAAGATACAATTCATCAAATTCAAAAAGATTTCACGGCGATTGGAATTAATGTTAGTTTGTGTTCAAGCAATTTAAATGAATTGGAATTAGAATTATGTATCATTCTTCAAAGCTTATCCCCAGAAAATTTTATGCAATTCGCTTATGTCGTGGATATAGGAGAGAATAAAACAAGAGAATGGATGCATAGCGGGGGAGATCTTTCAATTTACACACATTTGATTATCCAGCGAGAGGCATTAAAGGTATTCCTAAGAAAAGAATTTGCACGTTGATCTTTATAAATTGTTAATTAACTTTTGTAATTACTTGTTTTCAATCCGTGTACAATTACTATTTTTGTTACTCAAAATTATACTATGAACTTTATTGTATCGAGTAGCACCTTGTTGCGTCATTTACAGAGTATTTCAGGGGTTTTAAATACGAGTAATACCTTACCTATTTTAGATAATTTCTTGTTTGATATTCAGGATGGACTTCTAACTGTTAGTGCTTCGGATTTGGAAACCACCATGATTACAAAACTTGAAGTTCAATCGGAAGAGAATGGAAAAATTGCCATTCCGGCCAAGTTAATTATGGATGTTCTAAAGAACCTTCCCGAGCAACCTTGCACCATTCGATCTAACAAGGAGACTAGTCAAATTGAAATTGCTTACGACAACGGAAAATCAAAAATGGTCGGATTTAATGGAGATGAATTTCCAAAATTACCAACTATTGAGAATAAAAACGATATCCGTTTTTCAGGAGAAATTTTGGTAAAAGGTATCAATAAAACGCTTTTTGCTACTGGAAATGACGATTTAAGGCCTGTAATGAGTGGGGTATTTTTTCAGTTTTCGCCGAGTGATATCACATTGGTGGCAACAGATGCTCATAAACTAGTTCGTTACCGAAGAACAGATGCTGATGCAAAAGGAAGTGCAGCATTTATTCTTCCTAAAAAGCCTTTAACGATGCTAAAAGGAAATTTGAGAGGTGATGAAGAAGTTTTACTCGAGTATAACGAATCAAATGCGGTTTTTACATTCAATGATATCGTTCTTGTTTGTCGATTAATTGATGGGAAGTACCCTAATTACGAAGCAGTTATTCCAAAGGAAAATCCGAATGTGCTGACAGTAGATAGGCAACAGTTTTTAAGTTCAATAAAACGTGTGTCTATTTTCTCAAATAAAACTACTCATCAAATTAAATTAAGACTTGCAGGTTCTGAATTATCCTTATTTGCTGAAGATATTGATTTTTCAAATGAATCAAATGAGCGATTGACTTGTAACTATGACGGCGACGATATGGAAATTGGGTTTAATTCTCGGTTTTTATTGGAAATGTTGACTAATTTAGATACAGCTGAAGTAAAATTATCGATGAGCGAACCAAGTCGCGCAGGTATTTTGACACCAATTCAGAAAGACAATGAAGTTGAGGACGTTTTGATGCTGGTTATGCCGGTAATGCTTAACAGATAATCTCCTCATGTCAGGAGAACTACTGAACATCCGTGATTTAAATCTTGAAGAACTAACAGAGGAACTCACGCTATTAGGTGAAAAACCCTTTAGAGCCAAACAAATTTATGAATGGTTATGGAAAAAGGGTGCGCTTTCCATCGACGAGATGACAAATTTAAGTTTGGAACTAAGAAATAAGCTGCATTCAAGATTTTTTATTGATGCATTGCGTGTATCCGATGAACAAGTAAGTAAGGATCGTACCATAAAATGCGCTTTTGAAATTGAAAAAAACAAGGTGGTTGAAGGTGTGTTGATACCTACTTCTAGTAGGATGACGGCCTGTATTTCCTCTCAAGTTGGCTGCAGTTTAGCATGTACATTTTGTGCAACCGGGAGATTAAAATTACTTCGAAATCTCACACCAGGAGAAATTTTTGATCAAGTGGTTTATTTGAAAAATCAAGCTGAAAACAGGTATCAAACGGCACTCACAAATATTGTATACATGGGTATGGGTGAACCGTTATTGAATTACAAAAATGTTCTGAAAAGCATTGATTATTTGACATCTACAGATGGTTTAGGTATTTCACCCAGGCGTATTACCGTTTCCACCGCAGGGATTGCAAAAATGATTAAAAAGCTTGGAGATGAAGAAGTTAAATTCAATCTTGCCTTGTCCTTACACGCAGCAAACGACGAAAAACGGAATAAAATAATGGAAATCAATGAGACTAATTCGCTCGATGAGTTGCAAGAGGCGTTGCAGTATTTCCATGAGAAGACAGGAACGCGTGTCACCTTCGAATATATAATTTTTAAGGATTTCAACGATAGCATTAGGGATGCTGCGGAACTTGCCGAATTTGCAAAATGTATGCCTTGTAAAGTAAATATTATTGAATACAATCCAATTGATGGAGGTGAATTTCAGCAAGCTGAATCACATAAAGTCGATGCTTTTGCAAAATTCTTGGAAGAACGAAATATGATTGTTAACGTGAGAAGAAGTCGAGGAAAAGATATCGACGCGGCCTGTGGGCAGTTAGCCAATAAGAATAAGGCAATTGGAATGTCAGATCGAATATTGAAGAATTAGGATGATAAAAGTTAGTGAGCTTGTTAAAGATTTCCGATTAACGAAACAGCAAATCAAGGAATCAACTTCTAATGAGCGAATTCAAAGAGCTGTTGATCATGTATCCTTCACATGTGAACCTGGAAAGGTTTTTTCGTTGTTAGGACCGAATGGTGCTGGGAAAACTACTACGTTGAGAATGCTATCCACTATTTTTACTCCAACTGCTGGAAACATTGAAATATGCGGAATAGATGCAGTGAAAGAACCTGAAAAAGCACGAAGTAAAATTGGATTTTTAACAGGTTCAACGGGTCTGTATGCGCGGCTAACACCAAATGAAGTTATTGATTATTTTGGAGTGCTTTATGAGGTCGATAAATCTACTGTTAATCGGAGAAAGGAAAAATTAATTGAGCTCCTAAACATGGGAGATTTTATGAATAAGCGAATTGGAAAATTAAGCACAGGAATGAAGCAAAAGGTTTCCATTGCCCGCACCATGATTCATGATCCTGAAGTTGTAGTTTTTGATGAGCCAACAAGTGGACTAGATGTCATAACTGCAGAGAACATCATTACTCTTATTCGAGATTGTAAAAATCAAGGTAAAACTGTGATTTTCTCCAGCCACATCATGAGTGAAGTAGATTTGCTATGTGATGATTTGGCGATAATACACAAAGGAATAATCAAATTCCAAGGTTGCATGGAGTCATTTCGAACCAATATGATAGAAAGTAATCTTACGCAAGAGTTTATTCGAATTGTTAATACCTAGCCAATGATTTGGACAATATTTAAAAAAGAACTTATAGATACAATAAGGGACAGAAGAACCATGATGACAATGCTTGTTATCCCAATGCTCATGTTTCCAATAATTTTGAGCATTTTTGTCTCCATATCTTCTTATTTTGAAGAAACTGCGGCGAACAAATCTATTCGTATTGGAATAATTTCTAATTCAAAGATTTTTACAAGTCAATTTTCTACGATACCTCCCGGAATTTTGGGTAAGCATGAACTAGTATTTTATTCAGATAGTCTCTCTTTACGAAAAGGTATACATGATAAACAGGTGGATATTGCCTTTTGTACTTCATCAAATTACGACGAAAGTATGGTCTCGAAAAAACCAGCAAAACTTAATGTTTTTTACGATGTTACAGAGGTTGGAATGGACGAACGAGCAAAAGTAATTTCCGAAGTGTTAGTGAAAAATGCACAAACTAATCGTTTGTCTGAGCTAAAAATCAATTCTCAAGATATTACACCTGTAGAAACGGAATACATCAATACGGCTTCACCACAACAAATGATTGGTGAGTTTGGAGGAGCAATTCTCCCTTATCTTTTCATAGCATTTGGTTTTATTGGATGCATGTATCCTGCAATAGATTTATTTACCGGTGAAAAGGAAAGAGGAACCATAGAAACTCTTTTGACCACACCTGTTAAGCGTTGGAAATTACTTATCGGAAAGATGCTCGTAGTCATATCGTCTGGATTGATGGCTTCTACTTTTGCGCTCGTTGGTCTTTGGGTTTCCATAGAATTCTTAGATATTGTAAAGGATCAGCAAGTATTGGCTATAATACACGATATTCTGAATCCGAAGTTCTTATTTAGCATGTTTGGCTTACTTATTCCACTGACGGTTTTCTTTGCTGGAGTTATGGTTCCTATTGCGATTTATGCAAAATCTTTTAAAGAGGCACAAAGCATAATTACTCCGTTAAATATTGTCATGGTACTTCCAGCGATGATAGGATTTTTTCCAGGAATTTCATTGGATTTCACCACAGCATCTATTCCTGTGGTCAATGTAGTTTTGGCATCAAAAGAACTGATTGCAGGAACGTTAGATTGGAGCTACTATATAATTAGCTTTATTGTAATGTTTATTATTGCATCGCTTGCCGTTTTGATCTCGTTTCGGCAGTTTGGAAAAGAAGGCAGTATAATTGCTTAACGTAATAAATGTATAAAGCCTTGCTTAAATCCCTTCTCATATTTCAATCCATAAAAGTAGACGCCATCCATTAGTACGTTGCCTTTTTTATCGACCCCTGTAAAAGGAGTTTCCCCTCTGGAAAATTGGTAAACAACATTACCCCAACGATCGTGTAGGTAAAATGTAAATTCTTGACAGGTCTGAAAATAACTTTCTAAATCCAATGAATCATTGATGTTGTCGTTATTTGCTGAAATTACATTTGGAAAATCAAAATCATCGAATGTATACAGATTGATAATCGTTAATTCGGTACTTGAATTCTGACTTACACATCCGTTAAGCGTAACGTTTACTTCATAAAATCCTTGGTCGCTCGGTAATGCAGAAAATGAATTACTTGATGATGAAGAGTTAAAATTATTCACCCCTGTCCATTGATAAAAGCCATTTTGGATGGAATCGGTAGCGAAGGTAAAAATGTC
>DORI01000055.1:18426-18619 GCA_003512365.1 Crocinitomicaceae bacterium
GAAGGTAAAAATGTCACCCGGACAAAGCAATGGGCTATTAGATGTAATTGTTGGCGGGGCAGGAATTGGGTAAACAATAACATCGTAAATAATGGTGCTGTCACATCCGAGTTGAGTCTGAAGATAAAACGGATAGGTACCTGTTACAGTTATCGTTTGACCTTGGAACGTAAAGGTTTCATTTTCACAAAAC
>DORI01000071.1:0-626 GCA_003512365.1 Crocinitomicaceae bacterium
CATTTCAGCTCCTATTCTAATCAAACCATTGTCATCAAGATCTTTAGTTGCATCTTCACTTACGTTTGGAATGTCTGATGTTAGTTCTTCCATTCCTCGTTTTGTATCACGAACTTCCAAAGAATACTCATCGATATGAATAGAGGTGAAAATGTCATCTCGAACAACTTTCTCAGAAATAACAATAGCATCTTCGAAATTGTAACCCTTCCATGGCATGAATGCAACCTTAAGATTTTGACCTAAGGCTAATTCACCATCTTGTGTAGCATATCCTTCACATAGAACTTGACCAAAAGCAACTCGATCACCTTTTTGAACAATAGGCTTAAGATTGATACAGGTGCTTTGATTGGTTTTAGCAAATTTTGTCAACGAATACGATTTTACTTCTGAGTCGAAACTTACAAGCTTATCATCTTCATTCCAATCGTAACGAATAACAATTTCGTTGGCATCAACGTATTCTACCACGCCTGAACCTTCAGAATTAATCAACACGCGTGAATCACGTGCCACTAACTGCTCAATACCAGTTCCAACAATTGGTGAATTAGGTTTCAACAATGGAACCGCCTGACGTTGCATGTTAGAGCCCATCAAGGCACGGTTAGCATCATCATGTT
>DORI01000071.1:732-878 GCA_003512365.1 Crocinitomicaceae bacterium
GAAGCCGCAATTGAAGCGATTTGGTTTGCACCAACATCCATTAGGTTAATGTCTTTTGGACCAACCACAGGGAAGTCACCTTCATATCTTGCTTTTACAAGATCAGAAAGGAAGTTACCTTTATCGTCAACTTTGGCATTGGCTTT
>DORI01000071.1:952-4422 GCA_003512365.1 Crocinitomicaceae bacterium
TCATTTTTGCATCTTCCTCTTCCGCTGCAAGGTAAATTGGTTGTTCAGAATATACAACTTTCCCGTTGTCTACTTTTCTATATGGTGTTTCGATGAAACCAAGTTTATTCACTTTCGCAAAAACACATAAAGAAGATATTAATCCAATATTTGGACCTTCAGGTGTTTCAATCGTACACAAACGTCCATAATGCGTGTAGTGAACGTCACGAACCTCAAATCCAGCTCTTTCTCTTGACAAACCGCCTGGTCCGAGTGCCGACAAACGACGTTTGTGGGTAACTTCAGACAAGGGATTTGTTTGATCCATAAATTGAGACAACTGATTCGTTCCAAAGAATGAATTTATTACAGAGGATAACGTTTTAGCATTAATCAAATCAATTGGAGTGAAAACCTCGTTGTCGCGAACATTCATTCGTTCCCTAATTGTTCTTGCCATTCTTGCAAGTCCAACTCCAAATTGCGAATACAACTGCTCTCCTACCGTACGAACACGACGATTCGATAAGTGATCGATATCATCGATGTCAGCTTTGGAGTTAATTAATTCTATCAGGTACTTGATTATGTTAATGATATCTTCTTTGGTAAGAACTCTAGATTCTTCACTTCCGCTCAATCCTAGTTTTTTATTCAAACGATAACGCCCTACTTCACCAAGATCATAGCGTGCATCAGAGAAAAATAATTTTTCAAATACACCTTTAGCTGTTTCGTAATCTGGTGGATCTGCGTTTCTTAATTGACGATAGATATGTTCAACAGCTTCTTTTTCAGAATTTGAAATATCTTTTTGAAGCGTATTGTAAATAATAGTGTAATCAGTAGAGTTGGCATCTTCTTTGTGAAGGATTACAGATTTCGCACCTGAATCCAAGATAGAATCAAGGTGTTCTTCTCCAATCAACAATTCTCTGTCAAGAATAACTTCATTTCGTTCAATGGAAACAACTTCTCCTGTATCTTCATCTACAAAGTCTTCTATCCAAGTTTTTAAAACCCTTGCTGCCAATCTTCTACCAACAAGTTTTTTCATATTCGCCTTGTTGATTTTTACTTCGTCAGCCAAACCAAATATCTCAAGGATATCGCGATCGGTTTCATAACCTATTGCTCTAAAAAGAGTAGTTACAGGTAATTTCTTTTTACGATCGATATAAGCATACATGATGTTGTTAATATCAGTAGCGAACTCTATCCAAGAACCCTTGAATGGAATGATACGGGCAGAATATAATTTTGTACCATTAGCATGACGACTTTGTCCAAAGAATACACCTGGTGAACGGTGTAACTGAGATACAATAACTCTCTCAGCACCATTTACCACAAACGAACCTTTTGGTGTCATATAAGGAATTGTACCTAAATAAACATCTTGCACGATTGTTTCAAAATCTTCGTGTTCAGGATCGGTACAATACAATTTCAATTTTGCTTTTAAGGGAACGGAATACGTTAACCCTCTTTCGATACACTCTTCGATAGTATAGCGTGGTGGATCGATGAAATAATCCAAGAACTCCAATACGAATTGGTTTCGTGTATCAGTTATTGGAAAGTTTTCAGCGAATACTTTAAAAAGTCCTTCACTGTTTCTGTTTTCAGGAGTCGTTTCTAACTGAAAAAATTCTTGAAAAGATTTTAACTGGATTTCCAGAAAATCTGGGTAATCAAATTGATTTTTGCTTGAAGCAAAATTAATTCTGGTTGAATTATTCGATGTTGCCAAGGCTTTTATTTTTTTAGTTACTTCAATACGGAATTTACAAATGCTAAAAAACAGGAGAAGGCACCCGTATTGAAACGGTGCCTCTCCTGTATATGAAGACGATTATTACTTAATCTCAACTTCAGCTCCAGCCTCTTCTAGAGACTTTTTAAGTCCTTCAGCTTCGTCTTTCGAAACACCTTCTTTCAATGTAGAAGGAGCAGCGTCAACTAGGTCTTTAGACTCTTTTAATCCGTTACCAGTAAGTTCTTTTACTAACTTAACTACTGCTAGTTTGTTAGCTCCACCAGCTTTAAGGATTACGTCGAACTCTGTTTTTTCAGCAGCAGCTTCTTCGCCACCACCAACAGCACCTCCTGCAACCATTACTGGAGCAGCAGCAGCTGGTTCGATTCCATACTCATCTTTTAAAATTGTTGCTAACTCATTAACTTCTTTTACTGTTAGGTTAACCAACGTTTCTGCAATTTGCTTTAAATCAGCCATTTTATTTAAAATTTAAAAAGGTTTAAAAATAATTAATTTATTATCCTCGATCTTCGAGGGTTTTAAGGATACCAGCAATTTTACTACCAGCACCTGTAAGACCAGACAACACATTTTTCGCAGGACTTTGCAATAAGCCGATGATTTCTCCAACAAGTTCTTCTTTGCTTTTAAGGGCCTCAAGAACTACTAATTGATTATCACCAACGAAAATCGCTTCATCAATATAAGCACCCTTTAATAGTGGCTTTTCACTTTTCTTGCGAAAATCCTGAATTAATTTTGCAGGGGCATTTGCTACTTCTGAAAACATGATAGAAGTTGAGCCTTTCAGTACACTCGAAAGTCCACTGTAATCCTTGCCTTCTACCTTATCCATTGCTTTTTGAAGCAGTGCATTTTTTACAACTCGCATTTTGATGTTTGCTTGAAAACATCTTCTGCGTAGCGTATTCACTGATTCAACTGTTAAATCTGCAGTGTCTGTTAAATAGACTATAGATGACGCTTGTAATTCAGCCGCCAAATTGTCAATGTATTTTGCTTTTTCTTCTCTTGTCATTTCACTAAGTTTTAAGCATTAACAGACTTTGTGTCAATTTGAATACCTGGACTCATTGTTGAGCTTAAATAAATGCTCTTAATGTATGTACCTTTGGCAGCAGATGGCTTTAGTTTAATTAGCGTTTGGATTAATTCATTCGCATTGTCACGAATTTTTCCTCCCTCAAAACTAACTTTACCAACTGAAGAATGAATAATACCGTATTTATCAACTTTAAAGTCAATTTTTCCGGCCTTAACTTCTTCTACTGCTTTGCCAACTTCCATCGTCACAGTTCCTGTTTTTGGATTAGGCATTAAACCTCTAGGTCCCAATATTCTACCTAAAGCACCTACTTTACCCATAACAGATGGCATCGTGATAATTACGTCTATGTCAGTCCATCCTCCCTTGATTTTGTCAATGAAGTCATCAAGTCCTACGTAATCTGCGCCAGCTTGCTTCGCCTCAGCTTCCTTATCTGGAGTACAAAGTACAAGTACCTTAACATCCTTTCCTGTTCCATGAGGTAGGGCAACTGTTCCGCGCACCATTTGGTTAGCTTTTCTTGGATCAACTCCTAATCGCACAGCGATATCAACAGAAGCATCGAATTTAGAGGTGGAAATTCCTTTCACCAAATCACATGCATCTGATAGAGTGTAAGCTTTTGACAAATCATATTTTGCCAAAATCTCTTTTCTT
>DORI01000071.1:4497-6222 GCA_003512365.1 Crocinitomicaceae bacterium
GTACCCGCAACCATTTTCATTGCTGAATCTACAGTAAAACAATTAAGATCAGGAAGTTTATCTTCAGCAATCGCACGAACTTGATCCCAAGTAATGGTACCAACTTTTACACGATTTGGTTCAGATGATCCTTTCTTAATTTTTGTGTGTTCAACAATTTGAACTGCTGCAGGTGGAGTTTTTAATACGAAATCAAATGATTTGTCACCATAAACAGTGATTACAACTGGAACAACCTTACCCATTTTATCTTGGGTTCTAGCATTAAATTGCTTACAGAACTCCATAATGTTCACGCCTTTCGCCCCTAAAGCTGGTCCGATTGGCGGAGATGGGTTGGCAGCTCCTCCTTTGATCTGCAATTTGATCAATGCTGCTACTTCTTTAGCCATATATATTCAATTTATGTAGTCAAACGTGAGTATTTTGATGGGAAGCTTTTATCATCAGACCCACTCCTACGGTTAATACAAATTATCCTTCTTTCTCGACTTGCATGTAGCTAAGTTCCAAAAGATTTTTACGTCCAAAGATTTTCACCATTACTTTCAACTTTTTCTTTTCTTCGTTGATTTCGTCGATAACTCCGCTAAAGTTGTTAAATGGTCCATCTATAACTTTCACAGACTCTCCAATAACAAATGGAATTTTCATTTCTTCTTCTGTTTCGGCAAGTTCGTCAACTTTACCTAATATTCTATTCACTTCCGCTAGACGCATTGGAACTGGCTCTCCACCTTTTTCTGTTCCTAAAAATCCAATAACGTTGGGAATACTTTTTATAACGTGTGTCACCTCACCTAAAAGGGCAGCTTCAATAATCACATATCCGGGAAGATAAACCTTTTCCTTGTTCACTTTTTTACCGTTTTGAATTTTGAAAACTTTTTCTGTTGGAATTAATACCTGGCTTACAAAATCATTAAGTTTCGCCCGAGTAATTTCTAATTCAAGGTATTCTTTGACTTTCTTCTCCTTACCACTTACGGCACGAACTACATACCATTTTTTAACAATCTCTGCCATTTGCCGATTATAATTTGTTGTATATCCAACCAATTACTCCATCCCAGAAGCCTTCTTTATTAATTCCGATCGCATAATCCATGGCGAAAATAATTAAGGACAATAATACGGAAGCAATCACAACCAAAATAGTGTTGTTTTGCAATTCTAACCAAGTCGGCCAAGTTACATTGTGAAGCAACTCGTCGTATGTTTCTTTGAAGTATGTTCTAATTTTTGAAACCACTTTTTTTATTTTAATGTGCACGGGCGGTAGGATTCGAACCCACGACCAATGGTTTTGGAGACCACTACTCTACCAGCTGAGCTACACCCGTTTAAAAAGGGGAGTTCGTAAAAACTCCCCTTAGTTAAACTTTGATTATATCTCTTATTTCAAGATTTCTGTAACCTGACCAGCACCTACTGTTCTACCTCCCTCACGGATTGCAAAACGTAGACCTTTATCCATTGCTACAGGAACGATTAACTTAACAGTAATAGTTACGTTATCACCTGGCATTACCATTTCACGACCAGCTTCTAGGTGAATTTCACCTGTAACATCCGTTGTGCGGAAATAGAATTGAGGACGGTATTTATTTTGGAAAGGAGTGTGACGACCACCTTCTTCTTTCTTCAATACATATATTTCAGCTTTAAATTCAATATGTGGAGTTGTTGAACCTGGCTTACATATAACCATTCCTCTTTTGATTT
>DORI01000177.1 GCA_003512365.1 Crocinitomicaceae bacterium
CATACATCCAAAAGAAGGTAGTTTTTTTTTCATAGCAGAATTAATAGTTGATATTGATATTACACCTGATGGTCCAATTAAAGATTATTGTGGAACATGTACCCAATGCATTGATGCTTGTCCGACTGATGCGATAGTTGAACCATACGTTGTACGCGGCGATAAATGTATTTCGTATTTAACCATCGAGCTTAAAGACGAAATTCTTCCCAATGAATTTAAAGGAAAAATGGATAATTGGGCTTTTGGATGTGATATTTGTCAAGATGTTTGCCCTTGGAATCGATTTTCAAAACCCACATCTGAACCTCGTTTTCTGCCGAATGACAAACTACTAAATTTAACTAGTTTAGAATGGGAGCAGTTGACTGAAGAAACGTTTCATGAACTTTTTAAATTAAGTGCTGTTAAAAGAACAAAATTCAGTGGTCTAAAAAGAAATATTCAATTTATTAAAACCCACTAACATTCTATCTAAATTTGCACTATGACTATGCAGGAATTGATTGAGGTAAAATATTCAGGCCAAGTAGACCAAACCATGGATTATGCTAAAGTAGCTGTACAAACAATTGCAGTATTAATTGGTGGATTGGTGATTTGGCGCGCGGTAATAGCTTATCAGCGTAGGCAACGAATTNNGAATTTCAAGAAGACAAAATTCATATTTTGAAACTAAATATTCCAAACACTGGAAAAAATAGGATTATGGAAAAAAATAAGGAAGCAATAATTATTGGAGCTGGTCTAGTAGGATCTCTTTGGGCAGTTTATTTGTCCAAAGCGGGATATAAGGTTACGATCTACGAACGCAGACCAGATATCCGTAAAGCGGAAATTTCTGCGGGGAAATCGATAAATTTAGCATTGTCAGTTCGCGGATGGACAGCACTGGATGCGGTTGGAGTGGGGGATGAGATTAGAAAGATTGCTATTCCAATGTACGGTAGAATGATGCATGATTTAAAAGGTAATCTAACGTATCAACCATATGGAAAAGAAGGACAGGCAATTTTTTCAGTTTCTCGCGGGAAAATAAATGCAAAGATGATGGACATCGCCGAAGAATATGGAAATGCCACCATTCATTACAATCACGAATGTACGAGAGTTGATTTAGAAAAGGGGATAGTTTTTCTTAAGAATACAATAACTGGCGATGAATTTACGGATGAGGCACCGATTATCTTTGCGGCAGATGGTGCATTTTCTGCTGTTCGCTACAACTCAATGCAGAAATTAGATCGCTTTCAATATTCACAGAATTATATTGCCGATGGTTACCGTGAGTTACTCCTTCCTGCGAATCTGGATGGAACGTATAAAATGGATAAAAATGCACTTCATATTTGGCCAAGAGGTCGATTTATGTTGATTGCATTAGCTAATGAAGACGGTTCTTTCACATGTACCTTGTTCATGCCACACGAAAACGATGAATTTTCATTTGATAAACTTAAATCAAAAGATGATGTGGATCGGTTTTTCAAATCGGTTTTCCCCGATTTTTACGACATGACGCCGAATGTAGCGGAATCATGGGAAGACCATCCATTATCGAATTTAGCAATTATTAGATGTTTCCCTTGGACGAAAGGTAAGGTGGCCTTGATGGGAGATAGTGCCCATGCTACGGTTCCATTTTACGGTCAAGGTATGAACGCCGGATTTGAAGATTGTCGTGTACTCAATGGCTTAATGATGAAACATAATGAAAATTGGGAAAAGGTTTTCGAGGAATATAGTTTAACGCGAAAACCTGATGGTGACGCTCTTCAGGATTTATCATTAGAAAACTACTATGTCATGCGTGACTATGTTGCTGATCCTGATTTCTTATTACGTAAAAAGATAGAAGCAAAATTTAGCGAGTTGTACCCAACTAAATGGTTGCCGTTGTATTCTCAAGTGACATTTAGCAATATTCCATACAGTGTGGCTTATAAACAAGGGCAAGTGCAAAATTCAATTATGGATGAGGTAATGGAATTGCCAAAAATTCACGATAATTGGGATTCAGACGAAGTCATGAACATAATGCGTGCTCGAAGTGAATCTTTTAATTTCGATATATGAGAATTTTTAAAATATTCCTGTTACTATTTCCAATTTCACTTTTTGCTCAAGGCGGATTTGTAAAAGGAAAAAAAGGAAACGATTATATTATTGTTACCAAAAACGGTTATCATTTTGCCGTTGGACCAACTTACACAATGACGAAAAAAACGGTAACTGGAGAATTAAGCGATAACAATGGTTCTAGAGGAACTTATTTTGTTGACCCGGCAGGTGATGAAGGTTTTTTTGCTGAGGCCGGCCTTGTTCAGTTTCCAACATGGAAGGGAATACCAATTAAAGCACTCAAGAAGAGTAGAATCATGGATTATTGGGAGTTTGCTCTTGGATTCAGGCAACTTGCAGGTTCAGAATCCACCACAATACATTATAAAAATGCACTAGGTGAAATTTACGATACCATTTCTGCCTCCGGTAGTTTTCGAAATGGATTTCTGTATGGACGAGCTTCTGCACACTCGATTATTTTTGTTGGAAAAAAGAAAATTGACCAAGCAAGAAAATATTTTATTGATCAAAGCCTTGGATTTAATGTGGATTACTTGATGTTTCCGAGTGAACAAGCGTATGACGATCCTAATTTTGTTTCTCCTGTTTCCACACGATATCATGCTCCGCTCGTTGCTCAATTTCATTATTCATTGGGATTCGGAATTCGAATTAATC
>DORI01000256.1:0-5968 GCA_003512365.1 Crocinitomicaceae bacterium
AAAAATTGAATTTGTATTTGTATATTTTTTTTTATAATTAATCATTCTTCTATTAATTCTTGTTTTTGTATTTGTTGTATTTCATATTGTTTTTTATATTCTTTTTCTTTTTCTGTTAATTTATCTTCTAATAATTTTTTTTGGTTTTTTTCATTTTCTAGATTTTTATGATTTTATGAGAAATAGGTTGCCCATTGATATCAATAATGTAATATAATCCTGATGGAAGAAATTCAGTATTAAAATAATTTGAATTTTCGGACGTCAATACGAATTTTCTTCCTGAAATGTCTTCCAAAATAATGGACATTACTAATTCTTCGCCATGGAATTGCAATTCGCTACCGAACGGATTATTGAATCGAATTAATTGAAAATTTTCCACATTTGTTCCGGCTACCTGATTAAATTTCAGAACTGTTTGCAGTACCTCTAAACAAGTTGAGTCATAGACTTGGTAATTGATAAGACCTTTTGTTATATCATCATAACCGTCAATAATTTTATTTTCAATTTCAACAGAATCTATTCCACAAAAACAATTGGTCAATAGCGAATAATTCATGTTTGTATTATTGTTTACTATGTAAGTGATATTATCACAAATCTGATTATTGAATATTTGAGGGCTGTTTTGAGGCGATGAAACACCGGAAATGAGTATGCCGCCAAAATTGTTTATTATCTGATTGTCATGAACAATAGCCGCGACCGATGCCTCTATTGCGATTTCGTTGTACATAAATTCATTTGAAGTCACCTCAACGCCATATGCATTTTGAATGGCAGTTGTATTGTCATTAAACATGGAATTTTTAATAATCCCATTACTAGGATATCCCAATGCCATCGTATTATTTAGAAATTGGCAATCAGAAATATACAACGAATCAAAAACACCTGCAGCAAAATTGACACCGGTTTGATTATCAATAAATTGACTATTGGTCATTGTGAATGCCGTTGGGTAAGCAAAAACAGCTGTATTATTGTCTTTAAACAAGCAATTATTGATGACAAAATACGACCAACCGTAAACAGCAGTTTCATTACCAATAAACTGACAATTAGAAAGTTCAACTGAATTTCCCAAAGTTATGGCCTGAAAACAATGGCGAAATTTACAATTTGTGTATTGGTAATTGTTAAGTGGCGCTTCATAACTGAAAGGTGCAGAAGCATTCGCAATATCAAACCTGTCTGCATTCAGAATTCCTCCTTGCGAACTTGTGCAAACAAATCCTTGCCAACCTACATTCGTTGTATCCAGTAATGTGCGAATCTTAATAGGAAGTTGATCTGTTCCAATGCAATTGATTGTTCCCCTTGTTTCAATATAAATGGAATTACTTGTCTGGTTATTGATTATAATTTCAACACCTGGTTCAATAGTTAGCGTATTTCCCGGAAAAACAACTACAGATCCATTTATAATGTATGGACTTCCTGATAACTCCCATGTTGTGTTTTGAAAAATACCTCCACTCACATTTGTTTGGGCCAGGGTTTGAAAACTAAAACTAAGAATTAAGAATAAAAAAAAAATTCGCCTCATGACTACAAAACAACATAAATTCCTTATTGTTTTTGAAAAATTCAAACGAATAAACTTGATACTCAATTAATGAGATATTAAAAGTATCTTTGACTAGATAAGTATTCATTCAAACTTCATTTTTGTTTAATAGTATGTTTAGCGTTAAAATATATTTTGTCCTTTTTTTCAATTTTTTCATTGCGTACTCGCAAACTACTAACCCTCTCGTTGGATTAAAATTAGCTGGTCCCGGGGATATTAAACCTGGAACCGGAATGCAGCTTGATCCTAATTCAACTCCAATTTATGACGAGCAATTAAAAAAAATAAATGCAGAAGATTTAATGAAATTCATGATGTCAAATGAGTTCATTCCTGAACCCTATTTAGATGAAAAAAAGACAGTAAAGGCCTTTGTATTGAGAAGAGCAACTCCTGATGAAAAGGCAATGATGGAGAAATTGCAACGAGGCGAAATGGCAATGGATCAGCAAAAAAATGAATTGATTGGAACTAAAGGAATAGATTTTAACCTCAAGGATATAAAAGGAAAAACGCATAAACTAAGTGAATTAAAAGGGAAAGTAGTAGTATTAAATTTTTGGTTCGTTGAGTGTAAGCCCTGTATTACGGAAATGCCCGAATTGAATGATTTGATTAAAGAATTTAAAGACCAAGATGTCGAATTTATATCAATTGCACTAAACGCCGAAAAAGAAATCAAGAAATTTCTTAAAAAGAATACGTTCAACTATTCGATTATTTCAGATGGACAAGCCACTGCTCAAACTTACCAAGTTAAAGGATATCCAACTAACATAATTATCGACAAATCAGGCATTATTCAATACGTGTCAACTGGTGTTGGACCGAATAATAAAGAAAATCTTCAGAAAGCAGTCAACCAATTATTGCCTAATTAATATTTTACAGGCTAAAAGGCATAATTGTATCAGCGTTTAATGGCCACCACATAATAAATTCGCTTACTTTTCCCTTCTTGCTTGGGTTCTTCCCAGAAAAGTTGAAATTTTTCTGATTTTCGACCTAGTATTTCAATGGAAACACGCTCCTTTGGATGTGTAAAAATTTGTGCTTCGATGTAATTTCCGAGTTTAATCGTATCGTTGTTTGCAACTGTGACCTCTTTCTGAAATCCATCAATTGGTGCATTTAATAGTCGGGCAACAACATTTCGTTTTTTACCAGTAGCGTTAATCAAATAAAATTCGGTGGAATAAATTTCAGCGCATTGAGCGACTTCCTGCTTCTTGGGAACTTCTTTGACAATTTGCGGCGATACATAGGGTTTACTGATGGTATCTGAAAAATAATTTGGATCAATTCGAATTTTGTAGTGGCCGTATTCGTCTGAACTATTGTCAATGACTTGCGTAACTGAGCCATTTTCATCAAAATAATGTGTAACATCATCCCACTGAATACCACCATCAGGGTGGCCTGTAAAATGTGCTTTCTGAACGGCACCTGAAGGATAATACTCAAAATTTACGGATGAGTGACCAGCGATATTACGAATTTGCCTTTGATAAATTTCTTTTCCATTTCGATCAAAAGCCTTAACATAGCCCCAATTCAACTCATTGGTTAATTTAACTTCCTTAGTCGATATTTTTTTATTCGAATGGTAGCGAATAATGAAAGTGGTATCTTTTTTTTGAGACCATGAGTTAGATGTGAATAAAATAAATAGGATAGCAAAAAATAAATTCATATTGAGTTTTGTGCATTGATGTGTCAATTGGTGTGCCATGAATCTAATTGTTAAATTATCTAGTTAAAGTAAAATTTCGATAATCAATTCTGTTCCAACTTCAATCTTTTCCTTCTTACGAATATCGGCTTTTACAGGTAAGATATAGGTATTTAGTTTTGTATCATACCAAATCGCGGTATCCCATAAAGTTTCTCTAATTTTTGCCTTGGCCTTCATTCTTCCCCATCCTTCCTCTTGCTTTTTGAAAAGCTTACGAATTTCAGTGGCCAAATCGTTTAGTAGCGAAACAAAATACCATCCACCGGTTTGAGAATACTGCCAAAGGACAGCGGAGAATTGATAAGCAATGCTCATGGACAAATCACTAAATTTAATCGTTCTTAACAAATCTCATCGTCATACCTTTCTCCGGCAACGAAATTAAATAAACGCCCTTCTCTACATTGGAAATGTCAATTGCAGTTGATTGTGCATTGGATTGGATTTCTTTGATTTTCATACCAAGTTGATTGAATAAAACCACCTTCTCTAAAACGCCTTTTTCAATTGAAACAATTATCTGCTCATTCGCTGGATTTGGATATACTTGGATTTCCCTATCTAACTCTCCTTCTTCAATACTCGAAGTTGAGCAAATCAAATCATTGACATGCTCCCAAATTTGATCATTTAAAAGAATTGGAACCAAGGATGTCGTCGGTTCGTCACCCATTCGCAACCAAACCATATTTTGACTCGGTACAATATTTAAAAACTGTCCTCCCGCACCGATTGCAGAAATTAAATCTGAGGGCGCATTAGGGCAAACAAATCCTGGAAATATGGTTTGAAGAGTTGGCACCATAAATGATTGCTTTCCATTCAACCACCACAAATACCCATACGCTTTGTTCAAATTTTGAGAGGTGTTCACCATGTCATTGAAATAAGCAGTATCTGTCATGATTTGATTTCCATTCCAATTTCCCTTGTTTAATATTAAGGAACCAAAACGCGCCATGCTTCGTGCGTTGCTGAAAAACACGTTGTTATAACCCACTTGGTAAAACGTTCCCGTCATTCCTGTTGGAATCTTAAGTTTTTGTGTCGTGTAGCTGTTCAAAGTTTGTCCTGTGGCATTTTCAATAACACCATCCAATAAGGTGTAGGGACCATTATGGTAAGCCCAACGCGTGCCTGCATCAGCTAAATAATTCAAACAGGTATCCAGTGTACAGTAATGATCAGGTACACCATCGTCCAAGCCCGAAGTCATTGTAAGTTGATTCCAAATGGTTATTTTTTCCTCTTGCTGTGGCGTGCAATTGGTCCATCCTTGTCCCAGATAATTAGACGTGGTATCAGTAATAGACAAATAACCTTCCTGTTGGGCAATACCTGTCATAAATGAGGTGATGGTTTTTCCAGCCGATGCCCATTGCCATAATGTTGTTGGCGTATGTGTTCCAAAGTACTTTTCCAAAACTATTTTCCCGTCTTTCATGAGAATAAATGCTTTTGAGTTGTTTTGCTCTAAGAAATTATACAAACTGTCAATTTTCGGTTGGCAGTAGCCAAGGGTTTGAGGCGCAATCGTGTCCCAAGTATTACCGGTTGTGGGAGGGAAGTAAATGGTTTGGGCAGAAGAAAATGTTGTAATAAAAATTAAGAAAACAAAGACTAGAATTCGATTCATTTGAATAATATTTAATTACGAATTACTTTAAAGACCTCACTTTGAACACTACTTTTCAACGTAATAAAGTACACTCCTTGTGCTAAAAGTGAAAATGAAATCTCGTTTTCATCTTTAGTTAAAGTGCCTTCAAAAAGTTTTGAGCCATTATTCGAATTTACTTCATAAAAAATAACATCAGCATCCTTTAAGTCAATTTTCACTTTTTCAGATGTGGGATTTGGGTAAATTTCTGTGATTTTCATATTTTGTTCTGGAAAACCTACAGAATTACTCACTAAATCAGTTAGGAGTTGAATGGCTACTTGAAATGCTTGTGCGGGTAATTGATTGATGAGCACACAAATCACAGAGCCTGATTGCACGTCATACATCATCGACGAGTTGTATCCACCCCAAATTGTGCCTCCGTGTTGCCAAATGGTTCTACCTAAAATGGTGGATTCACTTATTCCAACACCGTAACTTCCCAATCCAACGAAAGTGGTCATCTCGTTCAATGAATTTTGATTGAGAACCTCTCCGTTCATTAAAGATTTGTACCATTGTGCCATTTCGCCCGAGGTAGAATACATGGCTCCTGCCGACCATGCCGCACTATTGATCGATGTACGTGGTGTTGAAGAAAAATCCATCCCTCCTTGCCATGGATGAGCCGCAACTACTGAACTGCTTTCATATACAGCCAAATAGGTACTATCCAATTGAAGAGGAGTTAAAATACTATCGCGTAGCAGTTGACTAAAACTCTGTCCGCTAACACTTTCTGCGATCATTCCGGCTAGTAAATAATTTGTATTGCAATAATACCAATCCGTTCCTGGCGCAGATAATGGTGGACCAACCCATGTGATTATTTCGGTCGGTGTAAAAACGCGATTGGGATCTGCTAGCATAGAATCCGGGTAACCTGCAATATTTACATCGCTCAACCCACTTGTATGATTTAGTAATTGGCGAACTGTAATTGTGGAGTCCACATTATTGAATGTAGGCAGATGATGATAAAGTGAATCAT
>DORI01000256.1:6001-10519 GCA_003512365.1 Crocinitomicaceae bacterium
CAGCGAAAGCAAGCCATTTTCAGCTAGTTTCAGAAGCAGTACGCCTGCAAATAACTTTGTATTACTGGCAATACCAAAGCCGGTTTGAGGTGTTATCGGTACTCCGGAATGTGATTCTCCAGTAACTCCTTGCCACGTTCCTTGATTGGGAACATACACACTTGCAGAAATCCCTTTGAGGTTGTAAGCGGTTCGAAAACTATCGATTGTATATTGCAAATCTGCAGATAAATTTGGATCAAAAGATTGTGCAAAAATTTTTAATTGACCGAAAACAAAAAGTAAAACAATGATTTTGAATGATTTCATTTGATCTTATTTACACTAAAATTACAAAAACCACGAAATTAAATCGTGGTTTCTCTAACTGGTTTGTGACATTTTGAGTTACTGAATAATCCGTCTTGTATCCAAATCAATCTGATAAGTCTTGTTTCTGCGCTTAGTAGTAGCCTCTGCGATATTGTCGCAGATTCCATTACCAAAATTGAGAATTACACCCCGATTTTCACTTCCAATATCCACTATTCCGGATAACGGATAATTACATTGACCTGGTTTGAGAACAATCTTTTCAGTAATAACGTGTGGGATTTCAATTCCTCTTCTGCCTATTGCAGTTCCTGATCCGGTTACATGAAATTCGTCATCGCTGATATCACAGGTGGAAATTCCAGAAATCCATTCTCGGTAGCGTGTAAAACTTCTACTTCTTGTTAATTCGCCATTTGATGCTGTAATATCTCCGGTTATTTTCACAACCATATTTCCAACATTGTTAAGCCCAATGTTTTCTGCATTTCTCGAACCTTCAATTTTTACGTCGTTAATATAGAAATTTTCAAAAGTTAGTGATCTCGTATTTCCTGCAACTCGCATATCGCCCGAAACATTTATGATGATTTTCCCTTTTTTTGTACGTCCATTTTGACCAACGCATCCAGTACCGTAATCAATTGTAACAGTTTTTGGAAAAGTACTAGAAGATTCAGTTATTACAGCGCATGGCGCCAAGAGAGAGGCGAAATCAAAACTACAAGGATTGGATGCAATTTCTTCTTCTTTAAAGAAATCATTTTCATCCATCTCCATTTTTAATACATCTTCCGAATCGGATTGTGTTTCTTCGTTAAACTTATTACAAGAAGCAAGATTGAACAAAGTACTTGCCGCAAATACGAAATAAAAGATTTTTTTCATAATTTAAATTTTTAGTGTTTTGATTGTTAGAGGACCATTTTAAGAAAAAGGTTGGTTAAACTGATTTTTATTTTTTCAATTCATACCTTACTCCTCCCAAAATACTTGATCCAGCTATCCTTACCGAATATCCATTTGAATTTACAAATTGATTTAGTGGAACGTAATACCCAGCCTCAGTAAATAGACTCCAGTTGTTTTTGATGCTTGTTTCAAGTCCAAGGGCAACCATTGCTTGCAGATTTAAACGGTTGTTTGGTCGGTTCAAATTGAGTTCGATATTCCTTACAACTCCATTTTCCAACACATCAAGAGAAATTGATCGCCTACCAAAGAACTCCATGTTTAAACCAGTTCTAATATATGGTGCAAATCGTTTATCGGTAAAAAGATAGGTAATTCCAACTGGAATGGAATACAAGGAAAAAGCATGATTGATTCTCAATTTATAAATCCCTGAAGTCCCGTTGGTAATGCTCTGTAGTAATGTAGGATCTGTGGTACTTGCATCACCAGAAGTTGTTTTTAAACGAATATCATTGGTAGTTGGGTCAATTTGTAAATACTTAAAAAACCAGCGCGATTGAAATTCTCCTCCCGCCATTTGAAAACCAGTGTTGATACATAATCGCTTGTTTAAATGATAATTTAAAGCAGTCTGAAATCCATATTTTGGCAATGAAGCACGACGGTCTCCCAATGCGTTTGAATTGGTATTATTGCTATTGAATGTGCCTGAAATAATTCGGATATTTCTACCAATTAATGGTGCTACTTGTAGCGAAAGGTAGGGTTTAAAATCAGTTTTATCTTTTTTAGTTAACTCTTGAATTGGAGAAGATTGTTCAGTTGGAATTAATTGATCTGGAAGCAATTTAAAACAAATGTTCGAATCTTGTATTCTAGCACTTCTAGAAGAATTTTCTGAAGAAATGTTGTTATTAGTTATTGTTTCATTATCCCCATTTTCATGGTTTTTAGATTCTTCATTTTTATTGTTTCCGATTTCCGTAGTTAAAGTTGAATTTTCTGATATGCTGATTGTTTGATTTTGTTTTTTGCTAAGATTTCTGGTGCTTTTTGTGGATTTACCTGATTTGTGTTTTGAATTGGAGTTTCTATTTTCCGAGGAAGCAGGTTCACTATTTTTCGTCTGATTTGATACTGACTGATTGAGTTCATTGCTGACCTTAGATTCTCGATTTTTTATTTTTGATCCCTCATCTTTTTCAGTAAAAACTACCTTTTGTTGGGGTTTGTTAGTTGATTTTTTGTCCGAAGTTTTTGGTCTTATTTCTTTGTTTTGAGTTTCATCTTTAGCCTTAATTTCATCTTTAGAATTAGTAGATTTTAGGAAGTATAAAATTCCCAATCCCCCCAATAGAATAAAGGAAGCAGCAATCCAAAGTGCGGTAAATCTCCTTTTTTTCGTGGGAAATAATTCTTTCTCTATACCCTTCCAGTTTTCAGCTGGTGGCAACTGAATATCCTTTTCATAGCGAGAGGACAATACACCCTCCCAATCGTATGTTGGTTTCATACTATCTTTATTCATGTTCCATGTTTTTAGCGATTACAATTTCCTTTTCCAATGCCTCTCTCAAATCTCTTCGTGCATGAAAGAATTGCGATTTGGATGTCCCTTCTGAAATAGAGAGTATTTCAGCAATTTCTTTATGCGAAAATCCATCGATCGCATGTGCTACAAAAATTTGCTTTCTTCCAGCAGGTAAGCAGTCAATAAGAAAAGTTAATTCCTCTTTGTCTAATGAATTGAGAAGAGAAATATCAATAGGTTCGGTTTGAGATTCAATGTCGCTCTCTATGATTTTATTTTTATTTCGAAAAATAGATAGAATACAACGGACTGTTACTTTGCGCATCCATCCTTTGAAACTTCCTTCTGCTTTAAATGAATGAAGATTGCAATAAATAGAAATGAAACTTTCTTGCAGACTGTCTTGAGCGTCAACCACATTTTTGTGATAGCGCAAACAAATGGCATACAGCCAAGCTTTATTTTGTTCATATAATTCCTTACACGCTCGTTGGTTTCCTTCGATACAAGCGCGTATCAACTCTTCTTCAGTCAATTAATCGCAAATTAATTTTAGTTAACTGATGCAAAAAAAAGACAAAAGGTTGGTTTAATAAACAGATAAATCATGAATGTGAAACCTATTCACCTCTGCAATCATGCTGTGGTAATACCGATACCATTTTTCTGCTCCGAGTTTTTTAGCTTCGATATGAATCGGATGTATCGCCCATTCTTTAGTTGATTCGCTGTCTTTCCAATAACTGATAAACATGCCGCGCCCATTATGTTTCATACTTTCATAACCCAAATAACCGGGCATTTCTTGAACTAAGTTTAACGTTAACTCATCATATTCCGCATAGCCTTCCAGATCATCTGAAAGATAATAATTGAAAATAGAAGCAATAAATGGTGCTTCAGGACGTAAGTTGTTTTTCCAATAAATCATTAAAAATTAACTTTTGTAATTACTTTTTTAAACTTAATTGATTACGATATTGGTAGTTACGTTGAAGTGATAAACAATAAAAATCTGAGCTTTTACAATTGATCATTGAAAATAAAAACCTACTTTCAAAAATTAATAAAAACTGATTTTTCGTTGAATCGTGCCGTTGGCAAATTTTGCTTTTAGAATATAATTTCCGGAAGCAAATCTACTTAAATCCAATTGTGACTCATTTGAAACAGAATTTAATCGAATTAAGGATTTACCAAAAAGATCAAAAACCTCTATATTCTCCATTTTTTCATTGGATTTAANNATTCAAAATTCCTGAACTTGGATTTGGGAAAACTTGTAACAGATTGTTATCAATTTCAGACAAGCCAATAGTTTCAACATTTACATTATAGGTTGTGTTGGTGATAATCGGATCATTCCAATCAAAATAAATGTAAGCAGTATTCTCAATTTCAGATCCAACAGTAAAACAATTNNAATTTTCTGTAATTCGGTAAGTCAAGTAACCTTGACTCAATTCCTGGCTAACAGAAGAATCTACCAACCAAATATTATCAAATTCAAAACGTAAAATGCCATTTCCTAGATGATTTACAAACATTGGATGCGAACTTGATAGTAATTCAAACGTAGACCAATCCAAATTGGCACTTAGAGTGTCTTGAATATAAATATTTTGAGCTGGGGCTGTTCCTGTATTTTGAAAACGAATAGTGTAAGTCAACTTGTCTAATATATCAACATTAAGATCAGTTAATTCATACATCCCATTGTTCCAATAATATTGTTCTTTGAAAACATTTTTGTCATTTGG
>DORI01000264.1 GCA_003512365.1 Crocinitomicaceae bacterium
TTTATCTAAACAAGCGGTTGCTTACCGTGAAGTATCCTTATTACTTCGTCGTCCTCCAGGTCGCGAGGCTTATCCAGGGGATGTGTTTTACTTACACTCAAGATTGTTAGAAAGAGCAGCCAAAGTTATTGCTGATGATGAAATCGCTAAGCAAATGAATGACCTACCGGCATCTTTAAAAGAAAAAGTAAGAGGTGGTNNTTGCCAATTATTGAAACACAAGCGGGTGACGTATCGGCTTACATTCCTACAAACGTTATCTCGATTACAGATGGTCAGATTTTCTTAGAGTCGGATTTATTTAACTCTGGAATTCGCCCGGCAATTAACGTAGGTATTTCCGTATCTCGTGTAGGTGGTTCTGCTCAAATTAAATCCATGAAAAAGGTTGCTGGAACATTAAAGCTAGACCAAGCTCAATATAGAGAACTTGAAGCGTTTGCAAAATTTGGATCTGATTTGGATGCCGCTACAAAATCGGTTTTGGATAAAGGTGCAAGAAACGTTGAAATCTTGAAACAAAGAGAAGGAGATCCTTACCCAGTAGAAAAGCAAATTGCCATTATTTATGTCGGAACAAAAGGACTTATCCAAAGCGTTCCAATCAACAAAGTTAAAGAGTTTGAAAAAGACTTTTTAACTGTACTTGAAGCAAAACATGCTGACGTGTTGGTTTCATTGAAGGCCGGAAAATATACAGATGAAATTACAGATGTATTAAATAAAGTAGCGAAAGAAGTAGCAGATAAATATTAAACAGAATTAAGAATGCAGAATTATTAACTTAATTCTAAGTTCAAAATTCTAAATAAAGAAAAGATGCCAAACTTAAAGGAAATACGAAATAGAATTCAGTCCGTGGGATCCACCATGCAGATTACTTCTGCCATGAAAATGGTTTCTGCAGCAAAGCTAAAAAGAGCGCAAGATGCTGTTAATCAGATGCGTCCTTATGCGAATAAACTGAAAGAAATTTTAGAAAACCTTAGTGCAACATTAGATTTATCTGAAAATGCATTTGCAGAAAATCGTGGAGAAGGTAAAGTGTTGGTAGTAGGCATTACATCGAACAGAGGATTGTGTGGTGGTTTTAATAATAACATCATAAAACGCGTGGGAGTTCTTATCAACGAAGATTATTCAGGAAAGAACGTGAAACTTATGTGTTTAGGTAAAAAAATTAAAGACGTTTATAAACGAACTGATCATTACTACATCAACGATACGTTGGCGCCAATTGAAGATGTTTTTGCAGACCTAACCTACGATAGAATATCACTTTTGAGTGAAGAAATCATGAGGGGATTTTTGGCAAAAGAATACTATAAGGTTGTGCTGGTGTACAATCGCTTCGTTAATGCAGCAACTCAAACAATTGAGACTGAACAATTTTTACCAGTGGTGCCTACGGTTTCCGGAGATAATGCCGCAGGAGATTATATTTTCGAGCCAGGAAAGCAAGAAATAGTAGAAGATTTGATTCCAAAAACGTTAAAACTTCAATTATTTAAGGCGATTAGAGATTCATTTGCAGCAGAACATGGCGCGAGAATGACCGCAATGCACAAGGCAACTGACAACGCAAAAGAATTACAGCGAAACTTAAAGTTAAGCTACAATAAAGCTCGACAAGCGGCAATTACAAATGAAATTTTAGAAATAGTTGGTGGTGCGGAAGCTTTGAATTCTTAGGGATTTTTACAGGCATTTTGTTCGTCCCCCGTCTACAGGTAAGTTGATACCATTAATATAAGAAGCTTCAGGTGAGGCCAAGAAAGCTATTGCTGCTGCAACTTCTTCCGGTTGAGCGATTCGTTTCATAGGCGATTCGGAAGCCATTTCATCAAAAATGTCTGAAATACTTTCTCCTGTATTTGCCGATTTAGCCTCAGCAATTCCTTGTAATCTTATGGTGTTCGTTGCTCCGGGTAGTACATTGTTAACTGTAATTCCAAATTGCCCCAATTCATTTGCAAGGGTCTTACTCCAACTTGCGACTGCGCCCCGGATAGTATTTGATACACCTAGATTTGGAAGAGGCTGTTTTACTGAAGTAGAAATAACATTTATAATTCGCCCATAACCTGAGGAAATCATACCATGATATGTAGCCTGCACCAATATATGATTACAAATTAGATGTTGATTGAACGTATTGATGAACTCATCTGTTGTCGCATCTTTAATCGGCCCACCTTTCGGCCCACCTGTATTGTTAATTAAGATATTAATTATATTACCTTGGGATATAAATTCTTGAATTACCTTTTTTAATTCTATTGGATTACTGAAATCAGCACATATTAGTTGATGATGTTGGTTCTCACTTTTGGTAAGGCATTCAAGTACTTGATTTAACTTTTGTTCGTTTCTTGCAATTAATGTGACATTACAACCCATTTGCGCGAGTTTAATTGCTGTTGCTTTACCTATTCCAGCGCTGCTACCGCAAACTAAGGCAAATAAATTCTCTAATGGATTACTTTTCAATTTAGGTTCAATTTAATTAAGTAATACAAAATTATAACTTTTTTTCTGCGAATTATCCGCGCTTAAGAAGGAATTTAAGTCCAGTTATTTTCCCTTTTGAAAAAGTAAGCGCCCTTTTTTTATCTTTACCATGTGAACTCGAAACTTCCGCATGTGGGCACTACTATTTTTACAGTCATGTCGAAAATGGCTACTGATTATGGTGCAATAAACTTATCACAAGGATTTCCTAATTTTCCTATCGACCCTGTATTGGTGAATATTTTAGAGCAAAAGTCCAAAGAAAACACTCATCAGTACTGCCCAATGTCTGGCTTGCCGATTCTAATGCAGCAAGTTGCAAATAAAATTGAAGAACGTTATCAAAGAAAAATTGATATTGAAAATGAACTATTAATTACAGCTGGTGCTACACAAGGGATTTTCACGGCCATTCAGGCACTTGTTCATCCCGGTGATGAAGTTATTGTACTNNTATGATTGTTATGACGCTCCGATTAGGTTAGTAGGGGCTAATCCAATTCACACGTCCTTAGGAGACAACTACGCACCAGATTGGAACTTGATTTTTGATAAAGTCAATACAAAAACAAAAATGATTATCACCAATAACCCACACAATCCAAGCGGAACTATATGGAGCAAAGAAGATTGGGAAAAATTGGAACAGCTGTTATTAAAGTTTCCTAAATTATTGCTTCTTTCCGACGAAGTCTACGNNTCTACGAATATATAACATTTGAGCAAAAGCATATTTCAGCAAATTCCACCCCTTTGCTTCGTGAGCGCTCCGTAATAGTTTCTTCTTTTGGAAAAACATTTCATATTACCGGTTGGAAAATTGGCTATGTGGTTGCGCCCAATCGTCTTATGGACGAAATAAAAAAAGTTCACCAATTTTTAGTGTTTTGTGTCAATAGCGTTGCGCAACACACACTTTCTGCGTATTTAGAAAAAACACAATTGCTTGATTTATCTGCCTTTTATCAGCATAAAAGAGATCTTTTTAAATCGGGAATGAAAAATAGCAGATTTAAGTTGCTACCGTGTCAAGGCACCTATTTCCAATTGGCCTCCTATGAAGAAATTTCAACCGAGAGTGATGTTGATTTTACGATTAAATTGGTGAAAGAATTTGGTCTAGCAGCTATACCGGTCTCTGTTTTTAATGAGAACAAGTTGGACAGAAAACACCTTCGTTTTTGTTTTGCAAAAACCGACGAAACTTTAAGATCAGCAACAGAAATACTATGCAAGATTTAATAGTTACGTTGGTTCAGATAGATCAAGTCTGGGAGAATAAAAAGGAAAATTATTCTTTGTTGGAATCCTATTTCCAACAAATTGAAAATTCAGATTTAGTGGTCCTCCCAGAAATGTTTCATACGGGCTTTAGCATGTCGGCGGAGTTACTTGCCGAGGATTGGGAAAATTCAAATGGACTTGATTTTTTAAAGAAATGGGCAAGGCAGCTGAATTCTGCATTTTATACCTCATTAATTATTCGAGAAAAAAGTAAGTATTACAACAGAGGTGTCTTTGTTTATCCAGACGGTAACATTGAACATTACGATAAGCGTAAATCTTTTGGTTTGGGCGGTGAAGATAAATTTTTTACTGCTGGAAATAAAGAAGTTATTGTCGAATGGAAAGGATGGAATATAAACCTGCAAATTTGTTATGATTTGCGATTCCCTGAATTAATTAGAAACCGCATAGAAAATGATTCTGCCGCCTATGACCTAATCATCTATGTTGCCAATTGGCCTGAGAAAAGAATTGCACACTGGGACACATTATTGCAGGCAAGAGCAATTGAAAATCAGTGTTATGTTGTTGGAGTAAATCGAGTAGGCCTAGATGGAAATAAACTAATTTATTCTGGTGGAAGCTCAGTACTTAGTCCGAATGGAGTTAAATTATTCTATTTAACAAATAATCAAGAGGGTTCTAATCCTTGTAAATTAAGTGCGGCACATCTAGTTGATATTCGAACACATCTTCCTTTTTTAAAAGATCGTTAGGTTTTTTTCTTACTTTATTCTAAATTTGAGGTTAAACTAAATTCTATGAATAAAATTGTATACTCACTATTTTCATTGTTAGCCTTGAATGCTTTAGCACAGGCCCCAAAACAATATTCTTTTCAAGATTTGATTAAGCAACCGATTAAGGGGACTTGTCAAATGCAGCAAGAAAAATCATTAGGAATCACATTGTGGTCAAATGATTTTACATATGACTCGACATGGGTAATTAATAATGATGGTCAGTCTGGAATCGACTTTGGTTGGAACATAAACAACACAAGCGATGGGTGGTGGGCAGCGAGTGGGATTAATTCTACTTCTGGAGGAAAATATGCCGAGCTTGTAAACGGAGACCCAACACTTACGCCAGGTTCCCAGGCACTTAATGTAGTGTACACCTTAACAACAGCACAACCAATTGATATTGTGGCACTAGGAGGTACTAATCAAGTATCATTACAATTCCAACAGTACGGAGCTCGATTTAATGACCTTCAAGAGTTTCAAATTTCAACCGACGGTATAAATTTCATCACCGTTGGTTCTAATGCTGATCTGCCCGTTTTATCCTCTGCCGGAGGATCGGCTTATTCAAACCCAAATAACAAAACTATTAACTTAGCAACTTACCTTTCTGCTAACCCGTCTCCAATTTGGATTAGATTTTCTTGGACAACTGCACTGCCGGGATTAGCAACGAATCCAAATGTTTGGGTTACTTACGGATGGTATATTGATGATGTTAAAATTGTTACAAACCCAACAAATGACTTATCTGTAACTTCATCCATGTGGGGAACAGCTGGATTGAGCTATTATCAAATTCCTACCACTCAAGTTGCCCCAATTGAATTTTCTGCATCGGTATTCAATGGTGGACAAAACACGCAATACAATGCTAAATTGAATGTTAATGTTAACTCAGGGGTATTTTTAGGGTCATCAGCACCTTCTAATATTCCTTCATTGGATTCACTTGATTTAGTAACTTCAACTACATTTTCTCCGCCAGCTAATACGGCAAGTTATACAGTAGTTAGATCTATTTCTTCAGATTCTACTGACGATTTTCCTGCAAATAATGCATTGGCTAATTTGAATTTTAGTGTTACGAACTTTATTTATGCTCGTGATAATAACATTGTGAGTGGAAATACTTCTAATGGAACTGATGGTTTTGAAGCAGGAAATCTATTTGACATTTTTGCAGACCAAACGCTAAAAGCAATTAATGTGCGTTTGGCTGGTGGGACTTCTGGGACTACAATTGGAACCGAGATATATGCTAAATTGTATTCTATTGACCCGAATACGGGGGAATTTGTTTATGAAGCAGAATCTGACCCATTCATAGTTGCTTCAAATAACTTAAATACAAATCTTGTTATGCAACTTCAAACACCGGTTGATTTGTTTGCAAACAACACCTATCTTGCCGTTGTAGGATCTTTTGCAGGAGGATTAAAAGTAGCGAATGCAGGAACTTCAGAACCACAAACATCATTTTTCTTTGACAACCCTTCAACTACTTGGTTTTATCAAACATCAACACCATACGTTCGTTTAAATTTCGACCCAACCGTAGGTTTAGATGAGGAATCAACCGAAATCAAGGGGGTTTCTTTATATCCAAACCCAACAAACGGATCGTCTTCAATGATTATGGAAGCAAACACATCAGGAATGGCACTTATTACTTTGCTTGATATGTCTGGAAAACAAGTGAGTGTTGCAAATGCTTCATTATTTGCAGGAGAGAATACAATTAATCTTGCAACTGAAAACTTAAATTCTGGAGTATACTTTGTAAATGTTGACTTCCAAGGAGCTACAAAAACAATGAAACTTGTAAAAAAGTAATTAATAGTTTTTAATTTCAACCCCGCTCACCAGCGGGGTTTTTTTATGCTTGATTTTGAAATCGGTTATGCAGGGTTGTTCGTTACGTGCTTTTTAGCAGCGACTATTTTACCCATCACATCGGAATTATTTTTAGGTTCCATGTTAGCATTAGGCTACGATCCAGTAACCTGCTTAATTGTTGCTACCATAGGAAATACACTTGGAGGTTGGCTCAATTACTTTATTGGACGTATAGGTGATCCAAACTGGCTAAAAAAAATTGGAGTTAAGCAAGAACAAATTTCGAGATGGGAGGATAAAATTAAGAGATTCGGGAGTTTGCTAGCTCTCTTTTCTTGGTTGCCAATTATAGGGGACGTAATTGGCGTTGCATTAGGTTTTTTTCGAGCAAATTGGTTAATTTGTTTTGCTTTTATCCTAATTGGAAAATTCCTGCGCTATTTGTTTTTGGTGATGTTTTTCTTATGAAATCCAAGCAATATTTTTATCGGATCAACCCCTTCCTTGAGTTGATAAACATTCGTTTTAATTGGAACATCGGGTATTACTCCATCTGATGAAAAATGAGCTGTAGCCAATGGAGTGATTTTAACAGTTGAAAGATTAATCGGAATTCTTGTGTGTTTCAGTTTCAATTGAATCGCGTCACCAAAAGTGCCCCTATGTCCTCCCATACACATTTCCCCATAAAGCAAACCCCTATTTGAGGACTGTATCCAAGAGCTAAACATAACCGATGCAGACATGGACAATCCATTTATGGCAACACTCACTTTTCCGCGATAAGTTTTAAGTGAAAAGCGGGTATTGTTATCGTAAAAAAGATGACAATGGGTGCCATACGGACTTTTAATATACTCCCATTCTTTGGCAACTAAAGTATCACTTGGGTAATGCCTCAGGTAATTACGGTAGCGGTATTTTGTCCACCAACTGATTGAAGAAAATCGATCTTTTTCTGAACGAATGAAATCGTAGCGTTCTCTTTTATCGCTAGAAGCTGTGTCTAAATAATTAATCAAATAATTCTTTACAGAAACATAACCGCCCGAATTTCCACGCAAATCAATGAAAATATGTGGAGATTTTTGTTCTCTTACCTCACTAAAAAATTCATCTAGGAAACGCCTCATTCCACTGTTGCTTTTTGCCGAAAAAGAACCAAGTTGTAAACACGCTGTACCAGAGGAATCAAACCAATAAGAAACAGATTCTCTTTGATTCCACTCTTTGTCAAAAAGTACAGTGCGTATAGGAGCACTTTCAAGTCTCTTCTCAATGGTGTCGCCAGAAAAGTCAACAAGCTGTAGAGTAAAGTATTCCTTGTTTTGTAAATTGTATGCGCTGAAAATGCGAGAAATAAGTTTTAGGGCCATTTGATGATTTGCCTCTAACGCCATTCCTTCTTGAAAAGCAAACAATTTCGCTTTTTCATGTAAAACGGCCATAGGAATATCTTCGACACTTAAGCATTCCATTCCGCGAGGAACGATATCTCGATAACATTTTTGCATGTAGTACCTTCCATTAATCTCCTCTAAGAAAAAAGGGAAAACTTTTTTCACATCTGAGAATTGTGTTAAAACCAGGGGGCTAATGTTGGTGTGGGAATCGTGAAGACCTTGCAACAAATGACTTAAAATTTCAACAAAATCAATTGTTTTTTGCGGTTTTTTACATTTTAAAAAGGCTATTTCAAAAAGACTATCAACTTGTTCTTTTCGGGTGTAATAAAATGAATTTGGATGAATATAAACAAAGTTCTCTTGAATTTCTTTGATATCTTCTTGCATACAATGAACGTCGAGCAATTCATCACTGGAACGTAAATAAATAGGTTTGTGTGAACCACATAATTTTTGACCGTGTGCCACGCTCCAAAGGCTAATTGCTTGAATCAAAAAAAACCAATAAGTAACATATCTAAGAATCATTACCTTTGTGTATGTTCAAAAGTAAGTTATTCATTTTGATTTCTACGGGCTTCCTTTTTTTTTCGTGTGAAGAAAATAACAATGACCCGCAATTTTGTGAGTGCCTTTCTATAAGTAAGTCTTTGAATGAGAAAAACAAAACGTTAATAGAGAGTCCTGCGAAAAGAGAAGTTATTCTCGAAGAGTTAAAAAAACTTGTTTCAGAAAAACGAAAAATATGTTCACCATATGAACAAATGACAGGACAAGAGTTAATCGATAAAGAAAATTACTGCAAAAATTAGTTTATCAATTTTTAAGAACATTTTCAATTAATGACAGATGTTCTTGATTTATTTCATTAAAAAGTTCAATACTTTTTAGGTTTTCAATTAATTGTTTTGAATTGCTTGCCCCTAAAATAACCGTGCTTACATTTTCATTTTTTAAACACCAAATTATTCCTAACTGAGCTAGAGATAAGTCCAACTCTTCGGCAATTCGGTTAAGCTCTCGAACTTTTTCTAATTTCTCAGTCGTTAGGTTCTTTTCTTTTAACCACTCTAATCCATCCATCCCCAAACGAGTGTCTTCAGGGAATTTATTCAAATATTTATTCGTCAATACCCCACTCGCCAAAGGAGACCAAATAGTTGTCCCTAAACCCACTGTTTTATACAACTGAGAAAACTCCACTTCCACTTTATCCCTGCAAAACATGTTGTATTCGGGTTGCTCTACCACGGGACCAATCAACTGATTCTGCTTGGCAAACATGTGTGCCTCCATTATTTCTTGCGCGCTCCACTCGCTTGTTCCCCAGTAAAGGATTTTACCCTGCATGATGAGTTGGTGCATTGACCAAACCGTTTCTTCTATAGGTGTTTTTTTATCTGGACGGTGGCAAAGAAACAAATCTAAATACTCCAATTGAAATCTCTCCAAAGCCTGATTACAGGCCTCCGTTATATGTTTTCTGTTCAATCCTTTTTGAGTAGGCAATTGACCACCAGCACCAAAAAAAACTTTGGAACTCACAAGATAGGTGTCCCTTGACCAATTTTTTTTCTTTAAAATTCTGCCCATAACACGTTCACTCTCTCCCCTTGCATATATTTCTGCATTATCAAAGAAATTCACCCCATGATCATAAGCTACGTCCATTAATTCCTCTGCTGTATTGTCTCCAATTTGTTTCCCAAACGTTAACCAAGAGCCTAAGGACAATCTTGAAATTTGTAATCCTGTTTTACCTAAATTCGTATATTCCATTTTAATTATTTTTATTGTCTTGAAGGTGTTTTAGCATACCGTTGGCTAAAACCACCACTATTATAACAGCTGCTCCTATGTAAAAGTTTTTATTGAGGAGTTCGTGTTCATTTAAAATGACGATAGCCAATAATATGGTGTATATCGGTTCTAGGTTAATACTCAAGGAAACAGTAAATGCACCAAGTCTCTTAACAATGTCAATAGTTACCAAAAAGGCGAAAGATGTACATATGATTCCCAAAAACAACAACCAATAAAAATCACTTCCGCTTAGCGCTAATTGATCATAGGAAAATTGTCCTGTAAAAAGTAAAAACATGGACAAAACAACAAATCCAATACTCAGTTCATAAAAAGTTATTTGTGCAGAAGGAATATCTTGTGCGAGTTTGGCATTAAACACTGCAAACGTGGCGGCGCACAATGCTGAAATTAATCCGATATAAAGTGCGGTATACTCTTTCGGTGTAAAATCTCCAGAAACGAAATAAATACCATAAATAACAAGGCCGCCCATCAGAAACTCTGTCCAAGAAAATTTTCTCTTCATGACTAAAGGTTCAAGCCATGTCACATGCAATGTTGCGGTTGATAAACAAAGAATTCCCAAAGAGGCTGTTGATAGTTGTATTGCATAATAGAAAGTAAGCCAGTGTGCCACTACCACTAATCCAACAAGTGTAACCTTCCAAAGATGTTTTTTTCCGAGACGAAATGATTTTTTCTTGACAAGAAAATAAGCTGCTAAAAATAATGCAGCAATCAATACGCGATACCAAACAATAAATACGGCCTCGAGATCAATTAACTTTCCAAGGATTCCAGTGAATCCCCAAAGAAAGATAATAAAATGCATGAGTACATGATACTTGTACCTTGCTTGCATGCACCTATTTCTTTTTACTCCATTCTTCTATGGAAGTTTTGTTCATTTTAACATAAGCTGCATCACCGTCTATTTCTGCCAATTCCATGGATTTCTTTGCCGTAACAATAGCTCCTTTGAAATCTCCGTTTTCGGCTTGTAATAAAGCTTTTGTTCGCAACATCCAATAAGCTTCTGGACGCATTTCACATGCCTTTGTGGACCATTCTAGCGCTTTTTTAACATCAATTTTTTCTTGATAATAAAATGTGGCAGATCGATTGTAATCATTAGCGGATGGGCCTTCCATGGTCTTCTTTATGCTTGCTAATACTTTATCTTTCGTATTAACTGTGAATGGAAGGGTAATTTTCGATTTATCCCACATAATCACTAAACTCGCTCCGTTATTCTCAATCTTTTCAATTGATATTGTTAACGTCTCTACAACATCATTTAGCTGCACAACTGGTAACTTTGTTTCATACACAACTTTTTTGGTGTCCCAAGGGTCCGGCACACCCCAGTTTGTGGTTTCGCTGTATAGAAAAAGTGTCCAATTATCTTTTTCAGGCTTCGCATAAATAGCGTAAGTGCCTGCTTTAACCGTATCTTTCCCGAAAACAATGGCGTCGGATGAAGTTATTTTAGTGTTTTCATTCGCCCCTAAACGCCATATTTCACCAAAGGGGACAACGTCTCCAAAAACAAGTCTATCTCTTTTTCCTGGACGAGAATATTGAATTGTAATATCGGTGAGACCAACCTTCTGTTCAAATTTTGAAACAGGACTTAGCGCTGGTGTTTGAACTTGTGCGTTCATCGAAAAGGACAAAACAGTGAATATCCCTAAAAATAATTTCTTCATTACTCTTAATTTTAGACAAAAGTAAAATTTAAAACAAAACCTTTCCAAATTAGTTCTCAACCATTGAATACATAGACAAATTTTCAAATTTGCTTACTCGCCCGAATATTAGTAATTTCAACACGTGAATAAAATTATTTTTTTAAGTCTGTTTTGTTGTTTCTTAAGTAATGGAAAAGCTCAGGTCTACGACGGAACTTATAAAATCAAAACTCCACATCCAAAAGGAGCCAATTGTGCTCCTCCAACAGCAACCACCTATTTAGAATTGAATAATGTTCGGGCCATGGTGCACACAGCAGGAAATCTATGGCAAATTCCAAATCAAAACCTTAACATGTACGAGGTTCCAAAAAATTCTGGGATAATGGCCTTGTTTACTGCTGCACTTTGGTTAGGAGGTACAGATGTTAATAATCAATTGAAACTTGCGGCTCTGCGCTATCGAAATGGACAAGACTATTGGACGGGGCCTTTAACAAAAATTACTGCTGAAACGAATTACGATGTCTGTAGTAAATACGACAAACATTTTGTGACCACTCAAGACATGATTCGAGAGTTTAATGCTTGGTTTGAAGCAGGAGAATATGATCAACTTAATGGAACACAAACTCAAACGGACCTGTTTCCAAATTATAAAGTTCCGGAAATCGTAAAAGAATGGCCAGCTCACGGAGACGTTTCATTAGGTCAAGATTATTACCTGGCACCTTTTTACGATTATAATGGTGATGGAAGTTACAATTGGCAGGATGGAGACTTCCCTTGGTATGACATAAAAAAAGACAAAGAATGCAACACAGAACGCCGAGTATCCCTTTATGGTGATATGAATTTTTGGTGGGTTATGAACGATAAAGGCAACATCCATACAGAAACCGGAGCAGACCCTATCGGCATGGAAATACGAGCACAAGCTTTTGCGTTCGCTTCGAATGACGAAATCAATAACATGACTTTTTACAATTACGAGTTAATTAACAGAGGAACTCAAACCTTATACAATACCTATTTTGGTTTTTTTACAGACGGAGCCCTTGGAGATCCATTTGATGATTACGTGGGGTGTGATGTGATGCGAGGCTTGGCTTATTATTATAACGGAGACAATTATGATGGAAACAATTCCGGTTGGAAGGGTTATGGTTACTCCCCGCCAGCTGTTGGGGTAGATTTTTTTGAAGGGCCTTATCAAGATGACGATGGTATTGATAATGCATATGGAATAGGTGACGATGAAGCCTTAAATGGAATCGGTTATGGCGACGGAATTATTGATAACGAGCGCTACGGGATGCGCCGATTTTTATATTATTCGAATACTACAAACGGCGCTAATCCAAATCAAACAGATCCAATTTATGCTTCTGATTATTATAATTATTTACGTGGTTTTTGGAAAGATGGTACAAAGTTTATTTACGGTGGTAGTGGGCACATTTCAGATCCGGATGCTAATCCCTTAATACCCTGTGATTTTATGTTTCCCGGAACAACAGATCCACTCGGTTGGGGTACCGGTGGTGTTCCTCAGCCAAATTGGACTGAACAAACAGCCAACAATACGCCAAATGATCGCAGATTTGTGCAATCGGCAGGTCCATTTATTTTAAAACCTGGTGCAGTAAATAATATTACGGTCGGGGTAGTTTGGGCACGTTCTACTGGTGGAGACCCCTTTGAATCCGTGGAATCGTTAAGAAGAGCTGACGACAAAGCACAAGCACTTTTTGAAAATTGCTTTAAAGTATTAGAAGGACCGCATGCCCCTGATTTGAATATACAAGAATTAGAAAATGAGTTGATTCTATATTTGTCCAATGCCCCAAATTCAAATAATTACAACGAATCGTACGCTGAATTTGATCCATTCATTGTGTCGACCGATTCTCTAGCCGATAAGTTCTATCGCTTTCAGGGTTATCAAATTTTTCAATTGAAAGACAATAAAGTTTCCTCGTCTGATTTATTGGATGCTACAAAAGCAAGATTAGTCGCTCAATGCGACATCAAAGATGGAATTTCCAAAATTATCAACTTTGAATTTAATGAGGAGCTTAATGCCAGTATTCCGGTGCAAAGAGTTAACGGCGAAAACATGGGAATCCGTCACAGTTTTAGAGTAACAGATGATGCCTTTGCCCAAGGAGATCGAAGGTTAGTGAATTTTAAAAAATACTATTTCATTGCCATCGCTTATGCACACAATAATTATGAACCATATAATCCCAATGACCCCCAATCTTTGGGAGGACAAAAGAAAAGGTATATCGCGAGTAGAAAGGCGGCTGTTGGTGAAATTAAAGTAATGGAAGCCATACCACACAGTCCTATTCCCGA
>DORI01000195.1 GCA_003512365.1 Crocinitomicaceae bacterium
GGCTGTTGACTACCGTGCGATTCAAGGATTAAGAAAATTAGCAGACATCAAAGACAGAAGAGCATTGGTTAATCTTAATTTGTACAAAAAAGAGGATTAAGCTGAATAAGAAATTAGTTCGTGATAAGTTTTTCGGCTTACGTCTTCGATTGAGTGAAAGCCAAAATAATTATTTGTCAGAGCTAGTTATTCATAACTTACTTAGTGCGTTTGATTTCAAGGGTAAAACAGTTGCCTTATTCCTGCCAATAATTTCTAAAAAAGAAGTTAGTACTTATTCATTGATTGATCATTTAGAAAAACATGAAGTGAAATGGTGCATTCCCACTACTAACCTAAAAACATGGGAGTTAACTTTTTTTTCAATTAGTGATGTTTCAAACATCCTAGCAAATAGACTTGGAATCCCGGAACCTGTAAATGGACAGTTCATTCCAGCTAATAAAATAGATGTTTGTATTACACCCCTGCTTGCACATGATTTAAAAGGATCGAGAATTGGATATGGAAAGGGGTGTTACGATAAATTTTTTTCTACTTGTAATGAAAACCTAATAAAAATTGCCCTAACTACCTTCGACCAACCGGTAAAATTAATAGAGACCGATGAAATGGATGTAAGGTTAGATTATTGCATCACACCTTTCAATGTTTATGAATTCCAAAGATAACCAAGGAAAATATCACCTGGCGGCTATATTTCTAATTCCAATGAACTTAGTAGTCCTGATCCTAAACACGCCTGTTTGGTTAAAAATTCTAATACCCTTAATTAGTTTCGTAGTTCTTTGGAAAATCTTCAAACGATAGTTATTTACTGAAGAAATTTCAAATAAAAATCATCACACAAATAAGTTTTCCCTTCGGATTCAATGTTTTGAATGTCTAATGCAGAAAAAAAGCGCATAATAACTCTTCTTGAAAAAGCATCAGATTGCACCATCTTTATCGAAAGCTTTTCATTTTTTTCAGCGTAAGAAACTGTAAAATATAAGGGATAGTATGAAGCACTTTTTATAACTTGATCAGTTGTAAGTCCGGCAACTTCAAAGGTGAACTCTCCAATTTCTTTACTCTTTTGAATAGAATTGTTATCTCCAATCTTTGCAGTTTTTGCTCCTTGACTAAAGGAGGTATTTAACGAAAGAACGGTAATGAGCAATAACGATAGGTTTAGTAGGATTTTTAATTTCATAGTTTTTTTTTTATAAATGTATAAAAAATTCTCAACTTTAGAATATGAATAGTTTAAAAACTCATTTTTCATTATATGAATTTGAAGTAGGTTGTGATGAGGCCGGTAGAGGTTGCTTGGCAGGACCCGTGGTTGCAGCGGCCGTAATCTTACCTGCTGGATTAATTATTAATGGACTTAACGATTCCAAAAAAATTACCGAGAGGAACAGGAAAATCCTAGCAGAAGTAATCAAACAAAAGGCATTGTGTTATTCCATTCAATTCGTGGATAATTTAAAAATCGACGAAGTAAATATTTTAAATGCAAGCATTGAAGCTATGCATCTTTGTATTTCAGATTTATCGATTCGCCCAAAGCATATTATTGTGGATGGAAATCGATTTAAGCCGTTTGAGGACATCCCTCACACCACTGTTATTAAGGGAGACAGCAAATTCCAAACGATTGCTGCTGCCTCCATTTTAGCAAAAACAGCAAGAGATGATTTTATGCATAGTATTCATGAAGATTTACCCTATTATTCCTGGAATGTTAATAAGGGCTATCCAACAATTCAACATAAAAAAGCCATCGAAAAACACGGTTTATCTCCCTTTCATCGAAAAACCTTTCAGCATGCTCTAAAGGCAAAACAATTGAATCTTTTTGATTAAACATTTTATTGTTGATTTAAAATTGTATTTTCTTATAGTCACTGTAAAAACCAAACTACTTTTGACCTTGAAATGAAGAGTCGACTCTTTTTATTTACGATTATTCTACTTTGTCTTTCATGGATTGCATTCGTTTCATATGACATTGTTACAAAGCAGAATGAAGTAAATTTAACCCAATACTTTTCACCAGCGGACGGAAAGATATTGGTAATTCACCATGCAGACGAAGTAAATTGGCAAGAAAACAATCTTCAGGTATTAACTGAAAACAAACAAATTCTCGAATCGATACAAAGTAAAATTTCCAACAACACATCTGTTTTCATTAGCGAGAAGAGGTCTGTACTTATCATTGAAAAACTTGAAAAATGGAGAAAAGAAGAAATTTCAGACTTGTTCTCATCGGGCATTTTTCCATTTGAAATGGTTGGATTGAATGAATTCACCTTCGGGAAATATAAAGGTGTAGTTTCCTCTAATCAATTGTTGTTGCACAAACTAGATGAATTAGCACTTTCCGGCCAAGTACTTACACCAGATAAGAAAAGTAGTTTTTCTTTAATTTATTGGCAAGATGAAGGGCTCATTTACGAAGATGTTTATTGTAGAAAAGATAAGAATATTACCTACAAAAGATATAGTAATAAAAATGCCCTCAATCAAACAGTAGATGATAAAATTAGGTTTTCAGAAATTATTCCGTCAAATTTTGATCATTATGCATTCTATAGCCTAGAACAATTCGAACAAATTGATTCTTCATTTTATAAAACAGTTTTTCACACGATAATTGACAACGGAATAGTACTTTTAAAGAAAGAAGATAAACAAGCAGTTCTTTTCGATTTTAAAGAAAATCAATTTCCAATTCAATCGCTGAATGAGCACTTCAGTAAAGAAGAAAAAAATGAAGATTTTGCTCAATTCGATTCGCTTTCCTTTAGCTCTTTTCTTGATACTTCAGGAAGAATTGCATATGTTGCACAATTTGAGGAATTTGGTATTATTTCGTATGATAAATCTTATTTTGACGCTTTGGTTACAGATATAAATTTAGGAAATTCGATATCAACAGACGCAAATAAAATGGATCAATTATTTGGTGATCTACCGATGAAGGTTTCTATGAGAGTGGTTGATAGCACATCTTGTTTTTCAAAGTCATACATCGGAGATCAAACTATAGAGACAATTATTAAAAGAAAGTCATTACTTTCTAAAGAATTATCAAAGGACATTAAAGATTATTTTTCAATGAATCCTGGAGAAAGAATCCTAGGATTCGGCTCTTTTGATGAAAGAGGTAACACAATAGTTTATACAGATAATAAGAGATTACATGGATATATCAATGGTCTAAAAAAATGGTCACAAGATATTTCTGAAGTCCCAATTGGTATTGATTTAAGTGTAAACAGAAAATACTTACTGGTTCATTTTAGAAGTGAAACATGGGTGTTTCAAAAAAATGGAACCGTAGCATTAAGAATTCCGAAAAATCCGGAAATTAAACCGGTTATTGCTAATGTCAATGGAACCGAACTCGCTTACACCTTCAATGGTCAAAGTTTTATTGAATATCAACTTAACGGTGCAAAAAATAAGCAATTCAATATAGAACCAATTAGAGAAATAGGGTTTATTCAAGAAAACGGACACGACAAAGTAGTTTTATTAGGTGAAAATTGTTATTTTCTTTACGATGTCCGATTAAAAAAAGCACCAAAGAAAATGACCACAAGTCATTCATTTAACGCGATTGGAACACACGGTAATAATTGGTTTGTCAATCAGTCAGGTAATACCGTCACATGGTTAAACACTGCGAACGGACAAATAAAATCGATTTCTCTCCCAAATTTAAAAGTTCATGATATAATGGTTAATCCATCAGGAAATGCGTTAATAATCTCTTCCAATAATTCAATTCAAACCATTCTCATCAATGGTCAATTACGTTGGAAACAGGATTATGAAGGGAATGATATTAGTAAAATAGTTTCAAGTCAAAACACAAAAGGGAAATCAATTATCTCAGTATTTGATGGAATCCAAAATCAATGTCATTTAATGGATCAGACTGGAAAATGGATGGCGCACAATACCATTCATAGCGAAAAAGACCTGAAAATTAATACCTTTGGCACAGACGGCTATTCCATAACCACGTTTTTACTAATATCA
>DORI01000197.1 GCA_003512365.1 Crocinitomicaceae bacterium
GTTCGGGGCGTAGCGTAGTCCGGTCATCGCGCCTGGTTTGGGACCAGGAGGTCGCAGGTTCGAATCCTGCCGCCCCGACAGGGGGATGAGAAATCATCCCCTTTTTAATTTAAATAACTTTCGACAATTGCTTGGTCATTATTGATAACAACTAAGAAAGCTAGAATCCTATTTCAAAAGTGTAATAGGGAAAGTTAAATAAAAGTATAATGGTCCCGTAGCTCAGCTGGATAGAGCAACTGCCTTCTAAGCAGTAGGTCTTTGGTTCGAATCCAAACGGGATCACAGAGTTATGATAGCCTTTTAGGAGTTTTCTAAAAGGCTTTTTTGTTTCTTGTAAATATCTTTTATGATCAAATCACAGGGATGAAGGGCAAGTTTCGTCTTAAAACTAGAAACTATACAACATTAATTGTCAATTAATGTTGTATATTTGGAGAGTCAAAAAAACCGAACCAATATGAAAAATTGTAAGCTTATTTTTTCCGTAGCAATATTATTTCTATCATTAAATCTATTTTCACAAGTAAATATTAATACTCAAAGTACTAGTTCTCCATCCACGTGTGACGGATCAGCGTGTATTGATTCTAGTTCTATTGGTCTAATCAGTAATATTTCTATATACTGGACTGGTGGTGGGGCAGTTATCCAACAAGGCGGTTATTGTGTTTATAATTTGTGTGCGGGAACATACATGGTTACATATGTATTAAATGGTAGCTCTCAAACATCAACGTTTACTGTTGGGTCTGGGTCAGGAAACCCATGCAATGGTTTAACAGCAAATTTAACTTTTCAAGATCCTTCTACAACAACTTCTTGTGATGGAACAGCAACTATTACTGCGACTGGTGGAACGGCGCCTTACACATTTGTTTGGCAAAATGGAGCTTCTAATTCAAGCACAGCTGCTAATTTGTGCAGTGGAACATACATTTGTTGTAATGTAGTCGATGCCACCGGTTGCTCCGCTACAGCATGTGATAGTATTTCATATCAAGGACAAACTTCTGGTGGTGGAGACACATTAATTATTTCTGGAAATAGTGGATGCAACAGTCCTGTAGGTAGTGTAGTTATGCAAATTGAGGATTGTAATTTCGATTTTAACGCGGTAGATACGGCCTATTTATCAACTGTTGTTTTGGGATCTAATGCAATCGACTCTGCTTTAGTCATGTGGGTATTTGTTGATACAAATGGTGTTAGCACAACTATTACATCGGTTTCTCCTGGATTTAATGCAAATGGGTGCTACGATTATACCCTCATTTTATTCTGTTCTCAGAAATCAATGAACATCAAGTACATCTTTGTAAATGGTCAATATACTTACCAAAGCGCAAGTATTGAGGCTCTATCTAATACGCCAAAAGAACTTGTTAAAATAGTAGATTTATCGGGAAGAGAAGTATTGAAAGAGGATGCAAGTGGAATATTGATTTACCACTTCTCAGATGGTTCTCATAAGAAGGTATTTATTCAGGAATAATATTAAATTTCTAAGTATTTCTTTTCCTTTACTTGTTATGATTTTCTTTGCAATTCTTTGTAAATTAAAATGTTAAAATTTTAAAAAACGAAATACGAGATTCAATTCAGATAATTTTAATAAAAAATTTAAATTGTTTGAAAAGGTATGATGAAATAAAAAAGCAAAAAGCAGAGGAAATTCCTCTGCTTTTGTACCCCGGGCCGGAATNNAGTTCCGCCACCGGGGCATTAAGACCTACGCTTAATGGTTTGCAAAGATACAATACTTTTTTTAAAAAGAGAAGGCTCTTCACATTTCTTGAATGATTTTCAACCATTCGTCTACAGATTTAGCATCCTTTATGGAAAGCTCACCAGAAGAGATTCTTCTCAACGAAATAAGTGTACCTCCACAACCTAAATTTTTACCAAAATCGGAAGCTATCGAACGAATATATGTTCCTTTGGAACAATTAATTTCAAAGTCAATCTCAGGGAAACGATCTGCTTGAAGTTTGAATGACGAAATTTCTATTTCATTCGCTTTCATTTCTATACTTTTCCCAGCTCTCGCGTAATCATATGCTCTTTTGCCATCAATTTGTTTTGCAGAAAATACAGGAGGTATTTGTTGCTGAATTCCTACGAACCCTCTTCGAACTTGTTCAATATGCTCAAGTCTCACCGAACTCGTATCTTGAATAGAATCATATTCTGTTTCCAAGTCATAAGAAGGCGTAGTTTTCCCGAGTAAAATGGTCCCAGTATACGATTTGGGAGCTCCAGTAAGTTGCTCAATTATTTTGGTGTTCCTACCTGTACAGATTACAAGAAGTCCCGTTGCCAGTGGATCTAAGGTTCCAGCATGTCCAACTTTTATTTTTTTGATTTTGAGCTTTTGCTTAAGATTCCAACGAATTTTATTGACGACATCAAAAGAAGTCCAGCCAAATGGTTTGTCGACAAGAATCGTTTCTCCCGAAAGAAAATCCATCACATAAAATACATTAATAATCCGCATCCTACCACAATGCGGTACCATCCCCAAATACGGAAACCGAACTTTTGAATGAGCCCAATAAAAAATTTAATGGCAAAAACTGCTACAAAGAATGCAACGCAATTTCCCGAAATAAACATTATAAGGTGTTCTTGGTTAGAGACAATCATTTCAAACCCTTTATATTCAGTGTTACCTATTTCCCAATCCTTTAAAAATATACTATACATCGTAACAGCCAACATGGTGGGAACCGCCAAGAAAAAACTAAATTCAGCCGCCATTTTTCTTGTAAGTCCTTGCTGCATTCCTCCAATAATTGAAGCCGCAGCTCTGCTCGTTCCTGGCATCATAGCTAAACATTGCCAAAATCCAATAATCAGTGCTTTTTTAGTTGAAATAGCTTCTTCATCGTTGATTTTTTGTTGCTTGAAAACACCGTCAACGAATAAAAGAATAACACCACCAACAATTAAAGCTATGGCGATTGGGACAGGCTTTTCCAAAACTTCCTCAATTTTATCATCGAATAATTTACCAAGTACGAGTGCAGGAATAACTGCAATTGCTAATTTGATGTAAAAGTTAAGAGATTTAAAATCCATAAATTTTTTCCAGAAAAGCCATACTACAGCTAAAATAGCTCCGAATTGAATGGATACTTGAAACATTTTCACGAATTCATCTCCTTCGTTTCCCATTATGGAACTCGCAAAAATCATATGTGCCGTTGATGATATAGGTAAAAACTCGGTAAGGCCTTCTATGATGGCTAAAACAATGGATTCAATAATTGTCATTGAAAATTACTTTTTGTTCGAATTTTTAGCAGAAGTTGAATCTGAAGATTCTTGATTTTCTTCTTTTTTCGGTTTTTTCATTATAGCATAAATCATAATGCCATAACCGACAACGATAAGCATCGGAGCAAGTGTAATACGCACATGGCTGAATAAAGCGTCTCCGTCAAATTGAGAAGGGTCGTCTGCACCACCACCTATCATTAAAATGTAACCAAGCACATTTATTGCCAATCCGATAAATAACAAGCGGTAATTTTCAGGATGAAAACCAAAATGATCGATAGGATTTTTCATATAATTATAATTTGTTTTTTACTGGTCTTATAGAATAGCGAAAATGTTTTATGCATCAATATTCAATGGAAAAACTATTTGTGCTTACCTCAAATCAGTATAAATCGTCTAATTTCTTACGAAGATAGTTGTTTAAAGCAAACCAAGTAGATATTATCGTTAGAAATAATCCAAAAGTGAAAACCCCAAGTGAAAGTAACAAGAATGAAGATAAACTATACGTGAGGTCGACCGTATCAATGGTGTTATCTAAGGCGTAAAAAATGGTCATCGTCAAGGAAAGACCTATTAAGCTTGAAACGAGACCTTGAACTATTGCTTGAATTATAAAAGGTTTTCGAATAAATCCTCCAGTTGCTCCTACTAGTTGCATGGTTTTGATTGTGAAACGTTTGGAGTAAATAGATAAACGGATGGTATTGTTTATCAATGCAACAGCAATTAAAACCAACAAAGCGGTTATTAACATAAAAACAAAGGCAAATTGATTAAATCCTCTATCTAAACTCTCAATACTCTCTTTATCGTAGTTTACACTTTCCACTTGCTTCGGATAGGCTTGTTTGATTTTATTTTCAATTTGTTCCATGCCCTCTAGGGTTGCAAATTCTGCTTTTGGTTTAAAGCCAATTGAGGATGGAATTAGAAAGGTGGAATCTATGTCTAAAATTGTTTGATCCGTTAATTGAGATTCATCAAATAATTCATCCATTGCGCGTTGAGGGGAAACAAAAAAAACTTCTTGCAACTCCTCCCAAGATTTCATTTCCAATTCAATCTGTTTAATATCCGCATCATTATAGGTAGGCAAAAAGAAAACGTCTCCTTGAAGATTTTCTTTAAATTGCGTTTCAACATCATGGAGTAAAATAACACTGCCCAGAACCACACCAATCATAAACAGTACTAAAGAAATACCAAAAATAGTTGATACATAATTGGTTCTCAATCCTCGTTTAGCGAAATCGTCTGATCGTTTAAATATCATATTACGAAAATAAAGGAAGATCAGCTACCTAACTTGAGAAAAATTAGAAGTATTGCACGAACAATTGTGAAAATCGCTAGTAGGAACTTGTCGCCCCGCCAATTTGTTCAATCGGATGCCAAGTTGTTTTGATTTCTTGCAAATCTCCGATGAAGTGCAAACCTTGCGCATTCGCGTCATTCCAATTTTTTTGGTAATCGAAAAATCGTTTTAAATTATCGACTGCGGCCAATTGAAGAGGTGTATTTAGTTCCTTTTCTGCATTTGATGTGACAATTGCGTTTACATCCATGTGTGAAGATAATGTTGGTGCTGTTTCTTGAAGTGGTCCTGTCAGTATATTTACCACTCCACTCGGCACATCTGAAGCATGTACCACCTCAGCAAATGTAACTGCGCAAAGAGGATAATCAGCAGAAGCCAAAATAACTGTTGTATTTCCTCCGGCAATGACTGGAGCTAGAAGTGAAATAAGTCCTAATAGCCGAGATTGTTGATCTGGAATTATTCCAACAACCCCCATAGGTTCACAACTAGAGAAATTAAAATGCGAACTAGATACTGGATTTACGGTACTAATAATTTGGTTGTATTTATCACACCAACCGGCATAATACACCAAACGTTCAATAACCAAATCGACTTCTCGTTGTGCTTCTTTTTTGCTTTGTCCTTGTATCAATAGCTCTTCCAAAAACTGAACTTTACGACCTTCCAACATTTCAGCAATTCGATATAAAATCTGGCCTCGATTGAAAGCAGATCTTTCTGCCCATGCACCTTGAGCTTTTCTCGCCGCAACAACCGCGTTTCGAACATCTTTCCTAGAACAAAGACAAGCATTTGCGAGACTTTTTCCTTCAGGATTTTTAACGGTATAATACCTTCCGCTTTCAGTCCGAGGAAATTGCCCTCCCACAAATATTTTATACGTTTTCAAAATTTCAACCCTTTTCATAATGCCTAGCTTAATTTAACGTATGCAGACAATCCATGGACTCCACCTTCGCGTCCAAAACCACTTTCTTTGTATCCTCCAAAAGGAGAAGTTGGGTCAAACTTATTGTAAGTATTTGCCCAAACAACCCCAGCTTTTAATTTTGTGGTAAGGTTAAAAATTCGAGACCCTTTGTCCGTCCAAACACCAGCAGCCAGACCGTACGGTGAATTATTTGCTTTTTGTATAACTTCGTCTACGGTTCGAAAAGTTTGAATCGTTAAAACAGGTCCAAAAATCTCCTCTTGCACAATTCTATGCGACTGCGCCACATTTAAAAAAAGTATTGGTGGACAATAGTAGCCTTTTTTAGGAATTTCGCACGCGGGTTGGTATATTTCCGCACCTTCTTTTTTCCCTATTTCAATGTAAGACTGAATTGTTTCCAACTGCTCTTTTGAATTGATAGCACCAATGTCGGTATTCTTATCCAAGGGGTTTCCAACGTATAAACTTTTCAAGCGAAGTTTTAGTTTTCGTATCACTTTATCGGCAATGTTTTCCTGAACGAACAGCCGCGAACCTGCGCAACATACGTGTCCTTGGTTGAAGAAAATTCCATTCACAATCCCTTCAACGGCTTGATCAATTGGCGCATCGTCAAATATAATATTCGCAGATTTACCACCGAGTTCCAAGGTTGCTTTTTTTGATGTTCCAGCGATGGCTTTTTGAATAATTTTCCCGACATGTGTGGAACCTGTAAATGCAATTTTATCAACATCTGGATGGTTTACCATAGCGGCTCCGGTATCACCATAACCTGTAATGATATTTACTACTCCTTTGGGTAATCCAGCTTCATCTATGATTTCAGCTAATTTTAGAGCGGTCAGTGATGTAGACTCAGCAGGTTTTAACACTACGGTATTTCCTGTCGCGAGTGCAGGAGCAATCTTCCAAGCAGCCATCAAAAGAGGAAAATTCCACGGGATGA
>DORI01000166.1 GCA_003512365.1 Crocinitomicaceae bacterium
TATGAATTCATTAAAAAATATTATTCATGCATATGTATTATTTAAAACCATTTCATTTTGGTAAAATTCACAAATTTTTCAATGCTTGAATTTCATTTTTTAAAATCGGTAAATCTATTATTAGTATGCGCCAAAGGGCGGCTTGCTCAATGGAATCGTATGAGTGAACAATTAGGTTTCTTAATCCAATGATATGTTTTGCACTAGTAACTGTTATTTCATTGTTAATTTTAAGAATTTTACCAATGGCTTCACCAATAATCATTAAGTCCCTTTCTACAGCGCGGATGGAAATAAAACTCGACTCAAAGGAAGTGTAATCTGAATTGTGGAGAGCAATAATTTTTTCCAACTCGGTAATAATCGATTCAATATCTAAAAGATATTTCAAAAGTTTATTACGCGGCTGCATAAAGAGTTCTTTTCGTTTTATCTAATTCCGCTTTGAATACAGGATTTTGTAATACGCGATAAGAAACCAAGTCAATTTTACGATCAAAAAGTTTTTCTAATTCAGTCAATAAGTCTAGAAAGGCACTACCAAGCTCTAAAGGCGTTAGTTCTTCTTTGAAAAGTACAGCAAAATCTAAGTCACTTTCTTCGCTAAAATCTTCATTCAGAGCAGATCCAAATAAAAATAATTCACTTACCGAGTGCTTTTCACAGATTTTTTTTAGTTCATAGATTTTATCCTCAATCAACTGATTCATAAAACAAAAGTAAACAATATTAGATAAGATTAATTATTTAAGTTGGTTTAATTCACCCTACTAGGTTGCATTTAAAATCATAAGGCAATTGGGTTAGGTATTTCCTTAATTTCCTTATCTTTGCTTAGTTAAAACCTACACATCATGGATCTTCGTACAATGCACATCGGTCAAAAAATCAAAAAGTTGCGCGAACTGAAGAATTTAACACAAACTCACGTTGCAGAAAAGCTGGGCGTATCGCAGAGCGCTTATTCGAAAATAGAATTAGGAGAATCAGAAGTTACTTTTAATAGACTTGAGAAAATATCCGAAGTACTGGAAATGAAACCCGAAGAAGTGATTGCTTTCAATGAATCTATGGTTTTTAACGTAATGAACAATCAAAATGGAGGAAATGTATTTGGAGACATCAACAATACGGTTTCCGATACTGAACGCCAATTGTACCAAGATCAAATCAACTTATTAAAAGAGGAAGTCGCCTACTTAAAGAAAATGTTGAGTAAGTTTATCAATTGAATTCTACTCCCGATTTTTCGAATCCATGCAAATAGTGACAGGCCCATCATTTACCAAGGAAATTTTCATATCTGCACCAAAAACACCAGTATTGGTTTTTTCGGGGAGTAAAATTTGACAACTTTTGATAAAACTTTCATACAAAGGAATGGCATGTTCTGGACGAGCAGCTCGTATATAACTTGGTCGGTTGCCTTTCTTCGTGGAGGCGTGAAGCGTAAACTGACTTACCACCAATAATTCCCCTTGTACCTCTTGTAATGATAAATTCATTTTTCCTTCTGCATCGTTAAAAATGCGTAAGTTCAACAGCTTAGCGACTAAATAATCCACATCCTCTTGAGAATCGATATGTTCAATTCCAAGTAATACCACCAAACCATTTGTCGGATTATTCATCGACCGGAACGATTGTGTAGGTGGAACCCGTACCTATGGGCGCTACAAACCACACTCCCCAACCATTTTAATGCCTGTCTGCCGAACTGACAGGATTTACTAACGCTACAAAAACAAAAAAAACACCTCTCGAGGTGTTTTGAAAAAATTTGGGTAAAAGAATCCCCCACGTTGCAGCATTATAAGGGAAGATTTTAATTGTTTAATTTAGTTAATTTATCATAATTTACAAGTTCAATTTTTTCCTGCCCTTCAATTTGAACGGCTGCTTGCTTATCGTTTTTTAATTCTATAATTACTCCTTTACTTTGTCCTGAAATTGAATTCCAAAATACCTTATCACCCACCTTGAATCCTTTCATTGATAAATCACCTTTGAATCCCCATACATCACCTTCAACTACATAAGTTTGTCTGAATTCTTTTTTAAAGCGCATTGGATTATTAACAATGTAAAGTTTTACATTTGTTAAATATTCACCTCCTGGCGTAGATTTTACAGTATAATTAACTGCTTCCTCTATATCCTTTGACTTACTTTTTCTTTTTTGTTTTTTACTCAATCCTTGATAGTTTTTTACTAGTGTGTAATCCATACTTCTATCTATGTTTCGAGTCGATATCATAGTTAAATCACCAATTGGCTTTACTTGAACGCAAGAACCTAATAACAATACACCTAATGAACCTGCAATTATTTTTTTCATAAAAATCATTTAAAACCCCTACTCATACGCTTTTCAGTTTCCGCGACTCACANNAAGTAGTTGAGAGCTTGTAATTTATTCACTCAGATTGTAATGTATTCGCATTGGGAATAAATAAGGTTAAGGGTGGGCTAAACGTTGAAATAGTTTAGATAGAGAAATTGAAAAATTTGAATTATCGATTATGAATTCATTAAAAAATAATATTCATGCATATGT
>DORI01000237.1 GCA_003512365.1 Crocinitomicaceae bacterium
ATTGGTGATGTGGTGCGTGGTGCTATGTTAGCACACAAAGCAGAAGAGGAAGGTGTATATGTTGCAGAATTAATCGCGGGTCAAAAACCACATTTGAATTACAACCTAATTCCTGGCGTGGTATATACTTGGCCGGAGGTAGCCGCTGTAGGAAAGACAGAAGAAGAACTAAAAACGGCAGGCATAGAATATAAAGTGGGGAATTTTCCTATTAAAGCACTTGGTCGCGCTCGTGCTAGCATGGACACAGCAGGATTTATAAAAATATTGGCAGATAAAACCACCGATGAAGTGCTTGGCGTTCATATGATTGGTCCTCGAGTTGCTGATTTGATTATGGAAGCTGTTACCGCAATGGAATACCGAGCTTCTGCTGAAGACATGGCACGCATTTGCCACCCTCACCCAACTTATTCAGAAGGCGTTAAGGAAGCTGCACTCGCAGCTACAGAAAATAGAGCGTTGCATATTTAAATTTCCGTTTTAATAAGTTAGTAAAACAAGAAATTCAAGTTAGCTGATGTTGATCCAATAGCATTAAAGATGGTCTCTGTTACTAAACGAATCTATAATTTTCGTTTCTCAATAATATGACCGGCGTTAAACAACAACATTAAAAAAGAATGTACGCCATATTCATCTGCAATCGATTATTTAGGAGGAAAGTCCGTGCTTAGTAAAGTTCATTTGTTGTAAGTTGTGTTTTAGTTGCGCAGGATTTGAAATCCTGCGCAACTAAAACAGAAACTATCAATCCTTTTCCAAAATCCTATTTCAAATTCGTCCGATGGAATAAGTTGGTTTTTATAAATTATTTTTTGCACTATTCGATGAGCATTTTTAAATTATATTGTTAAATTAATTATGCTTTTGTATATTTGTTTGGAAATTACAATTCGAATATGAAAGCACTTTACCAAAAATTTGAAATACTGTTAGAGCATACAACCACAGATTTCAAGCGCTATTTGTTTGAAAAAATAGTTTGGGATAATCGTATGATAGGCATTGTAGGGCCAAGAGGAGTTGGAAAGACAACTCTTATTCTGCAATACATTAAAGAAAATTTAGACAGTAGAAAAGCGTTGTATGTTTCTGCTGATGATTTATTTTTTGGAGAGAATAGATTAGTTGATTTAGCTCATAATTTTTATATAAATGCAGGCGAGTACTTATTTATTGATGAAATTCATAAATATGCAGACTGGTCGAGAGAATTAAAAAATATTTACGACTCTTTTCCTACGCTTAAGATTGTATTTACTGGATCTTCTGTTTTGGATATATTGAAAGGCACTTCTGATTTAAGTCGGCGAGCTGTAATATATCACCTGCAAGGTCTTTCCTTTCGTGAGTATTTGAAACTATTTCATAATTATAATTTTGAACAGTATTCATTGGAGCAAATTGTGAATAATGAAGTCAAACTCGATGGAATAAAGCATCCTGTGCCATTATTTAATGATTATTTGAAGCGCGGGTATTATCCTATTGGAATTGAAAATGAATTGGATTTACGATTGGGTCAAATTATCGTGCAAACCCTTGAAACAGACATTCCTCAATATGCGAATCTCAATGTGGGAACGAGTCGTAAATTAAAACGCTTGCTTTCGATAATTGCTGAAAGTGTACCATTTAAACCCAATTACTCAAAAATTGCGGAACTAATTGGGGTGAGTAGAAATTCGTTGGATGAATATTTTTTGCACATGGAAAAATCAGGGTTGATTAGTCAACTTCATTCTTCAACAAAAGGCATTCGAGCATTGGGAAAAGTAGAAAAAGTCTATTTGGATAATACGAATTTGATTTACAGCTTGAAAGGCGAAAATTCAAATATTGGAAATATTCGAGAAACTTTCTTCATGAATCAAATGCGACTAAAAAATCAAGTATATTCATCTAAAAATGCTGATTTCGAGATTAATGAATTAACATTTGAAATTGGCGGAAAAAACAAAAGTCAACGTCAAATTGAACAAGATGGCAAATCTTTTATTGTAAAAGATGATATTGAATTTGGTTATCTCAATGTTATTCCTTTATGGGCATTTGGAATGAATTATTGATTTGATGACTCAGTTTAACTATTTTTCTAGAAATTTATCTACCATCTTCTTCAAATACTCAATTTCGTCTTTCAGCGTTTGGATGTGTTCCTTGTCTGCTTGAAAGTTTGCGTGTAAATACGTTACTGCCTCGTGATTATGATTTTGATTCACTACCGTATTTGCTTTCTCTCCAACCAATTCAGTCACCGTTGTTTCTAACGTTTTAGCAATAATAATTAAACGTGGAACACTAATTCGGTTATCATCTTTCTCCAAGCGCGCATAATTGGATTGCGTGATATCCAATGCGGAAGCCAAGTTTTCTTGCGAAAGTCCTTTTTCTTCGCGTAGTAAGCGGATTTTATTGCCGATTAAGTTCATAGTAAATATATTTATAAAATAACTAAAATAGTTACAAATATACTTATTTAGTTGAAATATAGATTAAATAGTACGAAAATTTAAAAGAATTTTGTCTTTGTTCATTTTTTACACCTTTGCTTTCAATTTGTGAATAGTTTATTTAATATTAAAATTACCGAATGGAATTAAATCATATTATTAAAAATCATCAAACATTTAGCGAACGAATTATATCTGAAATCCAGAAAATGCCTTTTGGAAGTTTGCCAAAAGTTGAACTTGAATTAGTCATTCTAGACGCATTAATTAAATCTCTTGAACCATCAGATTCATATTCAAGAATTCAAACACATTTTAATTTTTTGCAACGTGAATTAAAATTAACACAGACTCAATTAAAAAATAAAATATTGGCTGCACAGCTAAGATTTGATAAGAAAAGTGATTTAGATGTTGAAAATTTTATTTTAGACTATATCGCAAATAAAAAACACTCTATTGAGGGCAGCTATATTGTAATCAATATTTTCAACCCACTACTTAATGATCTAACTAAAAGTTATTTTGAAATAAGAGGAGTAATTTCGGATACCAGTTTCAATAAAAGTATTGTCAAAATACATTTAATTGGTTTCATAAAATTTTTAGTAAAATCAAATAGGTTAACTGACTCATCTCGAAAAGAGCTAATCGAGATATTGAATCATGCAAAAGACCAGGGTATTATAAACATCTCTCAAAATCTTCATAAAAAATCTATACTTGAGAATTTTGAATCGATTACTGTTTCTAGCAGTAATATTATAAGTATCGTTGAAAAATTAATCCCATTTTTAAAATCATTATTATGAAAAAAATCATTTCACTTGTTCTTTTTACGTTAATAATATCATCAGTTGAAGCACAATTGATTATTAGTTCAAATACAACCTGGAGTACAAACCAAACTTTAACACAACCGGTAAAAGTTAATCAAGGTGCAACCTTGACAATTAACCCCGGAATAACTATATCCGTTTTGTTTATTGATAACAACTCAGACCTCATTGGTGATGTAGTAATTGATGTTAAAGGCTCTTTAATTGTTAATGGAGATGCTTGTAATAAAGTGCAATTTAAACCATTTCAAACCACAACAAATAAACAATATTGGACTGGAATAAATTTAGATACAACCTCAACAAACAATTCTATTAATGGAGCTGTTATATCTTATGCAAAAAATGGGATTATTGTTGAAAATTCTAACCTATTAGCGAACGGAGTTGAAATTAACAATTGTAAAACAAATGGAATACTAACCTTTGGCTCATCCTCAATTCTAAACTTAAATAATTGTACTATTTCAAATTGTGATGAAGAGGGAGCTAAAATCTCAAACAGTACTAATTGTCAATTAAAACATTTCAAATCTAAAAATAATGGAACAACAGGGCTAATGTTAAATTCCACAACGATCACAATAAATAATTCTGTTTTCTACAATAACAGCAAATCGGGAATATTCACCTTAGGTTCAACAATCAATATTAATAATTCGATATCAAGGAAAAATATTAGAATGGGTATTTGCTTGAATAATTCGAGTTTCACTGGAAATTATCTTGATATTGATTCCAATAGTGTAGACGGCGTTTTTATCGGGGGCTCCTCAACTTTAAATCTTCAGAATTCCTCTATTTCTAGAAACACAGGATTTGGAATGGAGACTTCTGAATATATATTTAATTCTGATTTTGGAAATATTTCAATTACTGGCAATAATCCTGTAGTAATTGTAAATGGTTCAAACTTTAAAAACAATCACAATACGTCAGTTATCATTCCTTCAACTGATATTTTAAATATGCAACCATCAAGTGCTTATATGATTGGGAATTCATGGTCAGGTCCAACATGCGGAGTTAATAGCAACGGTTGTAATGTAGCTGGATTATTGGCATTTGATGACGCATGTAATAACCAATCTCTTTCACCAAATCCTATTGGGGCTTGGCATACATATACAACCCTCCATATTCCTTTCGGTTTTTTTGTT
>DORI01000208.1 GCA_003512365.1 Crocinitomicaceae bacterium
CCTCGCAAGGGGCGACTTTTTTATTTGTTTTTATTTTATTACATGTACTTATTTCTCCCTAAGAGCGAAATACCAGATCAACTAAAACTATTCATGCGACGGGAAAAGAGTTAAGATACGAAATAATCAACCTTAAAGAAATAAGTTTGGTGTTATTAAGTGAAGGCCTAACGTAAGGAAAGTAATGAAAAAAATCCGTCCTAATGAAAACATCAAAGTCATCTTTGTTATCAATAAATGAGTTACCTGTTGCCTTTTCGTTTTATACAGAAAAATTTATATTAATTATTGAAATTAATTTTAATGAAAAGAAACTTGAGATAGATATTCAAGAACTTCTTAAGGCGCTTACTACATTCGAATTGCCACGGTAACGTCCGATAAGGTAATTAAAGTAATCAGGTAGTAACATTTTCATAGTTTTAATGGGGCGAAAGCCCCATTTTTTTAACTCATATTTTAAGATTAGTTTATATATGCTTTGTTACTTTGTGTTATGGATCGACACAGTAAGCGAAGTACCTTGGCTTTATATTTTTCAATTATAGCCATTTTGTTAGCACTTCTCAACTTCTATTTATTAATGGGGATTAGTTAGGTTTTCATTGATTCTGTCTGGAAAATCGGTAATAATACCGTCAACACCTTTGTGAATCAAATCGAATGTTTGTTGCTTATTATTTACTGTCCATGCAAACAACTTTACTCCCTTTCTGCTTAATGCGTAACCCTTACCTTTAGTAATAGTTGGAAAATACATTCCGAGAGCATAAGGTTTGAAGTTGCAATGCGATAAAAATTTATTTACGGATTTGAAAGGCTTGTAGGTTAGGTAGATGAATCGAAAAGTTGAATCTTGGCTATAAATTGCGTTTAAAATATTTGGATCAAACGACATGAAAATGATGTTTTCATTTAGCTCTGACACGTTAACTTCGTCTAGAATTATTCTAGCAAATTCTTCAGGAAATGGTTGCGATATGCCGTATTCTTTTTTTTCGGATTTTACTTCAAATAAGATGGTTTTATCTTGAAAATTTATTTGTTGAACAACCTCCTTGAATGTAGGTTTAGTTGAAACTGTTTTAAGTTGCTCAGGAAAATTGAGATTATATTTCGTGCCACAATCAATTTCTTGAATTTCTGCTTGAGTCATGCGGTAAATGTTGTATGTTTTGAGCTGAGCATCACTAATGTTTTCAGCTTGACAAATACTCGGTTTAAAATATGGTTCATGTGAGATAACAAGTTCTTTATCCTTGTTAACCACAACATCCCACTCTACACCACTAATTGGATATTCTAGCGCTTTTTGGAAGGAAAGAATACTGTTTTCAGGTGCAATTCCTCTAGCTCCTCTATGTCCGAAATATTGTGTCTGGCCTTGCAAAGAACATGTAAGAATAAAGGATGTTAAGGATAAAAATAATTTTTTCATTGGCCAATTTACTTCCATTTCAACTGAGTTAAAATGATTTAAACATTAAATGTAGGTTAAATATTCGGTTTTAATTTAGTGAAATAAATTGTTAGCTCTAAATTTGAATAATCCTAGAATTATGAAATCAAAAGTATTGCTCTTTGGCGCTACTGGAAGTCTTGGCCAGTTTGTATTTTGGGAGTTGATACAACGTGGGTTTGAAGTGACTATAGTGGTAAGAGATAAAATTAAGGCTGTCGAGTTGTATTCCTATTGGGCATCAATCGTCGAATTGGACAACCAAAATATTTCATGAAATATTTTGGTTGTCCAATNNATTGGACAACCAAAATATTTCAAGTATTAGCAGTGACTTGTTTTCGTCTCATGATATGGTTATATCCTTATTAGGGAATAGGATTTCTCATTCCTTTAATATGGATCAAACCGGTGGAATGGATTTTTTTGAAGCGAATGATTTTATATTACGTCAATCGATTCAGTATAAAGTTAAAAAATTTGGAGTTGTGTCACCATTTCATGAGAAGGGTTTTCTTAAACAGTCCTATTTTAAGAGTCATGAAGAGTTTAAAAATCTAGTTATTAATTCAGGGATCAATTATACAATTCTAAATTCCACTTTACTTTTTAGTTCGCTAACACGCCAATTAAAACTTGCTAAAAAGGGAAAGAATATTGTAATAGGTGGGGGCCTTGCTCGTTTGAATCCAATTTTTGATGGAGATGTTGCTACTATACTCGTAGAAAATTTGTCATTCGATAAAAAATATATCGAATGCGGTGGTCCAGAAATTTTTACGCGTTTGGAATTAGCTCAAAAACTTCAATCGTTTTCGAAAGAAGAATTTAAGGTTCGTAAAATGAATCCATTGGCAATTCCTACGAGTCTTCCGTATCTGAAAATTAAGAATCCTATTATACATGACAGATTAGCTTATTTCTATTATGTAAATCGACATGATTTTATTACGACTTCCATGGGGTCTGTAACCTTAAATGAGTATTTATCCAATCGATTTTATGAAAAGCTCAAAAGTAGAGATCGAATGTGGATGTTGCAGAAACTTCTAGTTGCGTAAGAATTAATAAGAGTTTTAATTGTTGTTAATATTTAATGTCGATTTTTGCAGTTAATTTGCTCTTCAATGAAATCTCATTTCTTTTTATTTCTATTTTTCATTTCTTCTACGAAAGCTCAAAATCTTATCATCAACGAAGTTTCCCAANNCAGGAACCAAAGAATACGTAGAATTTCTTGTTGTACCTGGCTCAGGCCCATACCAATGTTCAGATTACTGTCTTGATCTTCGAGGTTGGATAATTGATGATAACAACGGTTATTTTACAGGAGGTGGCGGTTCAGGTTTGGGAATAGCAGCTGGTGCAGTAAGATTTTCATCTAGCTCTTTTTGGTCATGCGTTCCAATTGGGACATTAATTTTAGTCTACAATGACCAAGATTTGAATACTGCGCTGCCATCAATCGATAATTCATTAACGGATGGTAATTGCACCTTAGTTTTACCGATTTCGTCCACTTTATTTGAACATCAAACGGTTTCTCCAACAACTTCAAATGGCTCTTATCCAACTACTGGATGGTCACTTGGCGGACTTTGGGGACCAATTACCATGGCAAACGGAGGAGATTCTTTTCAAGTTTATAACCCAAATAATTTAACAACACCAGTGCACGGAGTGAGCTGGGTAAATAATAACGTAAATTCTATTGTATTTTTCTCAACAACAGCGAGTAATTCAGTATATTATTTTGCAAATTCAGTAAATAACAATCCTTCCAATCAGGCTAATTGGGTAGCTGGAAATTGTTCAGCACCAGATAATCAAACTCCAGGTGCTCCAAATAATTCATCGAATGCATCATATATTCAAAGTTTGACAAACAACTGTTCTGGACCGTTAACAGCAACGCTATCTTCAAGTACGGATGCAGGTAGTTGCCAGTGTAATGGAACAGCAACAGTTTCCGCAACAGGATCTATTCCTGAATATTCGTATCAATGGTTTGATGCTACCAACACTTCAATAGGTCAAAATTCAGCAGTAGCATCCAATCTTTGCCCCGGAACATATTCATGTATTGTAACCTCTTCAATTAATTGTACGGATACTGTTTTTGTTACTATAATTTCATCTACTGCAACCATTACCCCAACTTTCACTCAAGTTCCACCCATTTGCTTGGGCGGATCATTTACCTTGCCAACAATATCAACTAACAACATTAGCGGAACTTGGTCACCAGCAATTAATAATTCAGCAACTACAACCTACACTTTTACTCCAAATACCGGTCAATGCGCGAATACAAGTGAGATGACTGTTACTGTTTCTCAACTGATTACACCAACTTTTAATCAGTTAGGTCCCTTTTGTCAAGGAGTTACAGCACCATCTTTNNGAATATCAGGTGTATGGGGGCCTCCAGGTATTAATACAGGAGCTGTTGGTACTTTTAATTATGTATTTGTTTCAAACCCCGGCCAATGTGCGAATAATCAAACCATGACAATAACGGTTAGTCCTTCATCAGTTCCAACATTTAGTTCCTATGGACCGTTCTGTGAAGATGCCGTTTTAGCCCAAGTACTTCTTCCTGAAACTTCAAATAATGGCATTTCAGGAACTTGGAATCCAGCTATGTTGTCGACGGCAACACCAGGAATAAACTCATATTCATTTACACCAAATCCCGGGCAATGCGCTGCTGTTTATAATTTGACAGTTGAAGTTTTTTCTGCTCCACTAATTGATGCTGGTGATAATGTAACCATTTGCACCGGTACCTCCATTCAATTAAACGCAAGTGGTGGTATTCAATATTCTTGGACAGGAGGCGTTCAAAATGGACAAACATTTCAACCCGCTCAATCGCAAGTATATTTTGTCACCGGAACAGATGCAAACGGTTGTGAAAACTCTGATTCTGTTATTGTAACGCTTGTACCTAATCCAACTGCCGATTTTTCAGCAGATGTTAATTCTGGAACGGCTCCATTGACGGTAAATTTCACAAATACCAGTTCAAACGCAACTTTTTATAATTGGAATTTTGGAGATGGAAATGAAATTAACACATTCGATTTGTCAGATGTTTCCAATACATTTAATAATCCTGGTTCTTATACTGTTTGGTTAGTCGCCTCAAATGGGCAATGTGCTGATTCAGTTTTCGACGTAATTACTAATTATGCGCCCGATTCACCTATATTGTTAGTTCCAAATGTACTTACTCCTAATGGAGATAATGCAAATGATGAATGGTTTATCTTATCTAAAAACGTTGCAGAATTGGAAATAATTATATTAAATCGCTGGGGTAGTGAAATCACCAAAATTGAAGGTATTTCTGGAACTTGGGATGGTAAAACATCAGGTGGAGATGAAGCAACAGACGGCACATATTTTTATAAATATCAAGCAAAAGGGCTGAATGGCGATGAATTATCTGGTCATGGGTTTATAACGCTCATCCGATAAGTTATTGCAAAAAATACGCGTAAAAAGGAACGACATTGATTTTAAATCCGTTCAATTCAACAAGTACTTGTTGATCAAGTGTGATTATACTTCCTTCTTGAACTCCATAAAAACCATGTTTTCAAAAAGCTTTCCACAATTCTTTGACGCCTGAAAATCGATTGCTGAAAGAAAACCCGTATCGATTGCGTAGAGATTTTTCTCTCGTTTTGCTTAAGTTTCAGGAAATATGAAGCAGTTAATTCATACGATCTTTTAGCAAAATATTCATATCTCCTTAAAATTTAGGATAAACAAAAAATAGAAATTTGTTTCCCTGTACTTCTTAACTTATTGATTTTAGAAAGGTAGGTTTTAGTTTATACTTTACATCATAACTAAAAAGAGAGAATGAAAAATTTAGTTTATAAAGCGTTATTGGCAGAAGCAGAAGCAGAAAAGGCGGAAGCTATTGCCGTAGTGCATACCTACATGCATCATGCCGTAGGAATTGGAGAACATCCACAGATAATTGAAGAAGCAAAAAAGTACCTATCAAAATTGGCAGATGCAGAAGATAGATTACAAACACTTCGCTTTTTTTTCAACGAACAAGGTCAAATCAAAGATAAATAATGTTGTCTTTACATTTTAATGCTGTGTTAATTGTTTCAGAGGACAATTGGTTTGTTACGAAAGTACTCAGTAAACTAAGAGAAGAACAACTTAATGCACTCGTGGAGCGATGTCACACCATTTCCGATTTTAAGGTAATGATGGAGGAATTAATCATTGATCAGTTTAACGCCGTATTGATTATAACTGATTACAATGAAAATACAGAAACATTTCGTGCTATTGAGAAATTCATAGAAAATAATGAGGAACTTATTAATGTAACGATCCAATTAGGAAGCGAATTAATTGGTGATTTTCAGGAGTGTTAACATTTTGAGTTGAGAACCGTCACAAGCAACTTTTGATTAAAGGAATTTCCGGCGGTTTTTTACTTTTCAACAATTGTTTCTTAATCAATTTATTAAATTTCACACATCCTTAATAGTGTAGAAAAACAGGCTTATCAACTTTGTAAAAAAAACAATGATACCAATTGAAAAACGTGAAATTGAGCTGGTTGTAATTTCAGATGTGCACCTTGGGACCTATGGGGCAAGAGCCAACGAGTTGATTCAATACTTGAAAAGTATTCAACCAAAAATTCTTGTATTAAATGGCGATATTATAGATATCTGGCAGTTTAGTAAGCGTTATTTTCCGGAGTCGCACATGCAAGTAATCAAATGTGTAACCTCTTTATTATCAAAAGGCACCAAAGTATACTACATCACGGGGAATCATGACGAAATGTTACGAAAATTTAAAGGTTTCTCATTGGGTAATTTTCAGATTGTAAACAAATTGGTTTTGCCTTTATCTACAGGACAAGCATGGATTTTTCATGGAGATGTGTTCGATACAACAATGAAACATTCCAAGTGGGTTGCAAAATTAGGTGGAAAGGGATATGACTTTCTTATTCTCATCAACACATTTATGAATTGGATCAGTCACAAATTAGGAAAGGGTAAAATTTCACTTTCAAAAAAAGTTAAAGACAGTGTGAAAGGCGTGGTAAAATACGTGAATAATTTTGAAGAAACAGCTGCCGAAATTGCCATTGAAAATGGGTATCATTTTGTGGTTTGCGGTCATATTCATCAACCACAAATAAGAGAAATATCGAATAAAAAGGGTACGACAACCTACCTGAACTCGGGTGATTGGGTTGAGAATTCAACGGCGTTAGAGTTTAATAACGGTGAATGGAAGATTTATAAACATCAACAAGATACAAGTATATCCATCACAAAAGACGAAGAACTACAGCTTGCGTTGAGCTATGAAGTATTGATTAAAGAAGTGGTTGAAGTTCAAATTTCTCTAGAAAATTAGCGATGAAAATTCTATACGGAATTCAAGGAACAGGTAATGGGCATTTAAGTCGCGCTAGAAGTGTCGTACCAATTTTGAAGGAATTTGCTCAGGTTGACACAGTTTTGAGTGGAACGGAATCGCAAGTTGCAGTAGATTTTGAGATTAATTACCGTTTTAATGGTCTGCCTTTCGTTGCCTCGAAAAAAGGAAAAGTAGATATTTTTAAGAGCATTGTTAAATCACATCCCATTGATTTAATTCGCGACATTCGCCGTTTTCCTATTTCAAATTACGATCTTGTAATTAGTGATTTTGAACCAATTTCGTCATGGTCAGCGCTATTAAAGGGAGTGCCAAGTATCGAATTAAGCCATAATGTATCTGTGGCATCTAAAGAATCACCAAAACCTTACTCAAAAGACAAAATGGGTGAATACGTACTGACGCATTATTGTCCTTCTAACTTGAAATTCGGATTTCATTTTGAAAAATACAATTCAACTACCTTTTTACCTGTAATAAGAAAAGAGGTGCGTAATTTAGTGCCAATCGCAGACGATTTCTATTTGGTTTATTTGCCGGCCTACCATGATCAGTATATTTCTGAAATTTTATCCTTTTTTGATGTCGAATGGGTGGTGTTTAGCAAATACACAGAAAAATCGTACAGGAAGAAAAATGTTCAATTTCATCCTATCGAGAACGATCATTTTTTATCTCAAATGGAAAAATGCCGTGGTGTGTTGTGTGGGGCAGGATTCGAACTTCCGGCAGAGGTAATGTTTTTAGGAAAAAAACTAATGGTTATACCAATGATTGGTCAATTTGAACAACTTTGTAACGCGCAAGCATTAAAAAAAATGAAAGTTTCAACCATTCCTTCATTAGATCTCGCTTATTACCGAAGTATACATTTTTGGTTGCAGTTTGAGTTGCCAATTAAAGTAGATTATCCGGACACTTTGCGTAAGGACATACGACAAGTACTTTCAGAAGGAGTTAACTTGATTCAACGAAATGAACCCGTTAAACCAGTTTCTGCTATGTCTTTAATGCGTTACTTTGTGTAGCGATTTAACATTCCATAACGTTTTCAGACGTCCTTTCATCCAGAAATGTGGACAATACACACTAACTTTATCAGCGTATGATTAGTTTATTTTTGACCACGGTGGTTTCGTTATTTTCTCTCATTAATCCCTTGAGCGCCATACCGGTTTTCATGTCGTTAACGGCAAACTATAAAGCGGAGCAACTTAAAAATACAGTAAAAAAAACGGCCATTTATGTTTTCGTCGTGTGTCTTGTTTCCTTTTACATCGGAGTATTCATCTTAGATTTTTTCGGGATAACGATTCATGCCCTTCAGCTCGCCGGTGCAATCATCATCTCTAGATCGGGATTTTTACTTTTGAATTCACAGCATAAGAACGACATACAAGGTCCAATTATGGAAGAGTCAGAAACGAAAGAGGACATTTCTTTTAGTCCGTTGGCAATGCCTTTATTAGCAGGTCCAGGTTCTATTTCATTGTTGATTAATTTATCCATAGCTTCAAGCGATTGGAAAGGTAATGCGATTATTGTTTCGGCAATTATTACTGTTTGTTTTATCATCTTCTCCATATTATATGCCGCTCCAAAAGTGTTGAAGTATTTAGGACAAAGTGGACTTCGTTCGATGTCGAAA
>DORI01000140.1 GCA_003512365.1 Crocinitomicaceae bacterium
AATTCTTGAAGAATTTTATGCGCTAAATCCAATGCCAATGGCATGTAATTTTCTGTTTCTTTAGTGGCATAACCAAACATCATCCCTTGGTCACCAGCACCTTGTTCTTCAGGATTTTTTTTGTCAACACCTTGATTGATGTCTGAAGATTGTTCATGAATGGCAGAAAAAATACCACATGAATTGGCATCAAACATATACTCCGATTTCGTATACCCGATTCTACGAATGGTTTCCCTTGCAATTGCTTGAACATCAAGATAAGAAGTTGATTTTACTTCTCCTGCAAGAACTACTTGACCTGTGGTCACCAACGTTTCACATGCAACCTTTGAATTAGGGTCAAATGCCATGAAATGATCAATTAACGCATCAGATATTTGATCTGAAACTTTGTCTGGGTGTCCTTCGGATACAGATTCAGAGGTAAATAAATAGGCCATTTTATTTTTTTTAGGCCACAAAGTTAATGATTATGACTGGAAAGGAAAAGAAATTAATGTAAAACCTCCCTCTTCAACAAAGGATTTGGGCGGTAGCGATCTTCGCCATAAAATGAGAAAAGTGTCTCTAAGCGATTTAATATTTCTTTCGTTCCAATCTCTTTTGACCATTCAATTAATCCTTTTGGGTAATTCACACCTTTTGTCATAGCTAAATCAACTGCCTCAGCAGTAGCTACTTGCATGAAAACAGCGTCGTACGCTTCATTTATTAACATGGCTAAAATTCGATCTACAATTTGTTGACCGAGTGCATAGTCTTTGGTTGGTGTTGGAATAATTGCCCCTTCAGAATAATCGTAATAACCGCGACCTGTTTTCCTCCCATAAAAACCCGCTTCACTGTGTCGTTTTTGAGTAAAGGAAGGTTTAAATCGAGGATCGTAATAAAACGCTTGAAAAACAGATTCAGTCACTGCATAATTGACATCATTTCCAATGTAATCCATTAAGGTGAAAGGTCCCATTTTAAATCCGCCTATTTCAGTCATTGCCCAATCAATAGTTGTAAAATCTGCAATCCCCTCCTCATAAATACGCAACGCTTCTCCATAAAAAGGCCTTGCTACACGATTTACAATAAATCCTGGAGTGTCTTTACAGACCACCACCGTTTTACCCCATGATTTCATTAAGTCAACAGCCTCATCACATGTGCTTTGATCCGTCTGAACAGCTGGAATTACCTCAACTAATGGCATCAAAGGTGCGGGATTAAAAAAATGAATGCCAATTATACGATTTGCCTTTTGCAATGATCCACCTATGGAAGCAATGGATAATGAAGAGGTATTACTCGCTAAAATACAATCTTCAGCAACTATCTTTTCGAGCGATTCAAATACTTTATGCTTGACCGCTAAATCCTCCACAATGGCCTCAATGATCACACCGCAAGTTGCAAAATCGTTAATATCCGATGAGTAGTGAATACCCCTTTCAATTTCGTTTTTTTGAGCATCCGTAATTTTTTCTTTCTCAATTAATTTTGACAAGGTCTTTGCTAAATTGGATTTCGCTTTATCAAGTTGTTCTTTATTTAAATCAACCAATACTACTGCGTGTCCACTTTGTGATGCGACTTGCGCGATTCCGGCTCCCATTGTTCCGGCTCCAAGTACTCCTATCGTGTGTTTCATGTTTTTCTTTTGATGTTGTGACTTTAGGATGTTAAGAATTTAGGATTTTATGAGGGGACGACTTGATGATAAATAAGATTTCGATTTCATTTTACATTATACATTTTAAATTCTCAACTCTTAACTTTAATCTTTCAACTCCTAACTAAGCCTATCTTCCTTTAAATTCGGGTTTGCGTTTTTCTAAAAATGAATTCACGCCTTCTTTAAAATCATAGGTGCTTCCAGCCTGCGTTTGCAATAATTCTTCTACCTTCAATTGCTCTTCCAACGAGTTGGTAAAGGATTGATTCACTGCTTTTTTAGTTAGAGCGATACCCTTTGTCGGCATCGTGGCAAGCTGTGCAGCAAAATTTGAAACAAACGTATCAAACTCTTCATCCTCCACGGATTTGTAAATCATATTTAATCGCTCGGCTTCTTCTGATGATACTTTGTCACCGTTCATCATTAACGCTAAAGCTTTTTGAGAACCAATTATTCTAGGAAGAAAAAAAGTTCCTCCAGAATCTGGAATTAAGCCAATTTTTGAAAATGCTTGGATAAAGGATGCTGATTTTTTTGCAATGGTAATATCACAAGCCAAGGCTATATTTGCCCCTGCTCCTGCTGCCACACCGTTTACGGCAGCAATGACTGGCTTTTCCAAATTCCTAATTTTCATTATGATGGGGTTGTAATGATCCCGAACGATTTGCTGTAATGCTGGTCCATTTGGATCTGTTGCCTCCGCAAGATCTTGTCCGGCGCAAAACGCTTTACCTTCTCCTGTAATCACAATGGCGCGAACACCTTCATCCTTAGCACAGCTATCTAAAGCATCTTGAAGTGCAAGTGCCATTGTTTTATTAAATGAATTAAATACAGATGGGCGATTGAGCGTTAAGGTACAAACACCATTTTCTAAAGTTTGTAATATTTCCATGAGACAAAGTTAAATAGAAATTAAGAAGTTAGGTAAGGTAATCCTTTTACCGATAGTTCATAAACATGGCTTCTGCTCTTTCGCGCATTTCTTTTCGCAAACTGTCAGGAGCTAGTACGTTAATTTCTCCGGCAAAGCCAAGGAGATTGCGAATAAATTCCTCTGAAATCAGAATATTCCATTCAAAAAAAGTCGATTCATTGTCGACAAACATGCGTTGAGATGGATGAAAAGGTTGAGATTCAATATAGCGTGCCGCAACAGGACCAGCCTCAATTTTCACCAATGAAGGTTCGCCCTTGTAAGCAGTGATGCCCACTGTATGAGCAAAATATTGTGCCGCCGAAAAATCATTTGGAATTTCCGCGGTTTCCTCTGTCACCATTACATCTTTCATTCTATCCAATCCAAAAGTGATGATATCTTTTTTTGATGAGTCATATGAAATTAGGTACCAACGATTTCGGTATTCTTTCAGTAAAAGCGGCGAAACTTTTCGTGCTTTTTCCTCTTGTTTTACAAAAGACGCGTAAAGAAACCATACCTTTTTCGAACTTTGAATTGCCTCCAATAAAATTGGCAGGTACTCACTCCCTTGAACGGAAGTAGCAGACTCAAATTGAATAAACCTGTGCGCATCTTCTGTTGAGGATTCAACTGAGACTCGGTTAACTATTTTATCAATGGCAGATCCAAATTGCTGAAAAAAGGGAACTTCTCTAAATTGTTGTAGGGTATTTAATGCAAATTTTAT
>DORI01000277.1 GCA_003512365.1 Crocinitomicaceae bacterium
AGCCTCATTAATAATCGCAAAAACTGAAGGCGGAAAAGATACTATTTTAGGTCAATATTGGAAGGTCAACAGAACCAGTGTAAAGCATAAAGAAATTTCTCCTTTTGCTCTAGATGCACTTATTGCTACGGAAGATGAACGTTTTTTAAAGCATTCGGGCGTCGACTTCAGGGCATTGCTCAGAGCGGTAACAGGCTTAGGCTCCTCAGGTGGTGCCTCCACTATTACACAACAGTTGGCTAAGCAATTTTACACGTTGAACGAAAGAAATGAAAAGTCAAGTGGATTGGTAAAAGCTTTTAAATTTCTCAATGTAAAAGCAAGAGAGAACATTCTCGCCAAAAGATTGGAAGAACGTTATACAAAGGAAGAAATTATTACCTTTTATTTTAACCAAGTTGATTTTCTTCACAATGCAGTTGGGATAAAAAACGCATCCAGAATTTACTTTAACAAAGAACCAATCTCCTTAACTAAAGAGGAAGCAGCCACCTTGGTTGGTATGTGTAAAAATCCTGCATTATATAATCCATATTCTTTTAAAATCAAAGATTACCGAGCAGAAATCGCTCACGACTCTGGAAAGAAGATTTCAAGTGTTACAGAACAAGATGTTGCCGCTGCCAGAGCCAAAGATTCCATTCGATGTGTCGAGAGAAGAAACCAAGTTCTCTACCAATGGTGTCGTAACTCAAGTGAAGGAAATGAAGCCATTCAAAACCCTCTTTCCAAAGAAGAATATGAACGATTAAAACTAAAGCCATTAATAACTACCTATACTCCACTTGATCACAAAGAAGGTATGGCGCCTTATTTCAGAGAATCATTACGAAAAGAAGTTGAAGATTTGCTGAAATCAAAAAACGAAAGCGGAGGCTACAATTATGTGCGCGAAGATGGTCAGCCGTATAACATTTATACAGATGGTTTAAAAATCTATACAACACTAGACCCTAATCTGCAGCGCCATGCCGAATATGCCGTTGAAAAACACTTGAGGGAAAAACTGCAAGGAGTTTTTGATCAAAATAACCGCGGATTGAAAAATTATCCTTTCTCAAATAAAATTGATGACAATACTGTTAAAACTATATTATCTTCTGCGAAAAAAAATACAAAACGATACAAAGACCTAAGTAAAATGGGGTATTCTGAAAGTGAAATCGAGGAAAATTTTAATACTCCCACAAAAATGCGTGTATTTACATGGGAAGGAGAAAAAGACACCACCATGACGCCAAATGACTCGATCAAATATTACAAGGCATTCTTACATGCTGGACTTGTTTCCATGGACCCTAGAACAGGTTTTGTTCGTGCATGGGTAGGAGGAACAAATTATAAGCATTTTGCTTATGATCATGTTCGACAAGGGAAAAGACAAGTGGGGTCAACTATGAAACCGTTTGTTTATGCCGCGGCTCTCTCAATGAAAGTGGTTAACCCATGTTCAACATTTTCACCCGACGAATATTGTATAGACTTAGTTGACCCTCAAAATAGAGTAGTAGGAAAATATTGTCCCGAAGGATCGCCTGCTGCCAATATGAGAAGTGGGTTAGCAATGTCGTCAAACCCAACTACTGTCGCTGTAATGAAAAGAATGGGTGTATTCAACCCTGTCGCAAAAACTGGAGGACCGTATCAAATAGAAAAATTACTTAAGACAACTGAAATTGAACTTCATCCAAACGATGTAGTTCCTTCCATGTGTTTAGGAAGTATGGACCTCTCCTTGTACGAATTAGTTGCAGCGCAATGTATTTTTCCAAATAATGGGATTTACGTAAGGCCAACAACCATAGAACGTATAACGGATAGAAACGGAAAAGTAATTTTTGAGACTTCTGAATATCGTGAACAAGCTTTGAATGCTTCTGTCGCACACGAGATTTTGAAAATGATGAAAGGAGTCGTAGAAGGTGGAACTGGTTCGAGCCTTCGAGGAGGAAATCCTTGGGGAGGAATTTACGCCCCAACGGCAGGAAAAACAGGCACAACCCAAAATAATTCAGACGGATGGTTTATAGGTATCACGCCGGATCTAGTTACAGGAGTTTGGGTTGGCGCAGAAGATCGATCAGTTAGGTTTAAAGACATGACATGGGGTCAAGGTGGTCGTATGGCTCTTCCAATTTATGGTTATTACATGCAAAAGGTCTACAAAGATCCAGTCATTGCCCTTTCTACCAAAGATTTCATTCCGCCTCGNNCTCCAGATTATGATGCCCAGGCATATTCGTGTAACCAGGTATTCGTAGAAGAGGTAGTAGATGATTCAGAAATTCCCTTTCAATAATGAATAAAGTTGTACAAACTGTTGATAAAGCTCTTGTAGGAATAGAGGATGGAATGACGCTAATGATTGGAGGTTTTGGTTTATGCGGAATCCCTGAAAATTCTATTGCAAAGCTGGTAAAGTTAGGTGTGAAGAATTTAACTTGTATTAGCAATAATGCTGGTGTTGATGATTTTGGTCTTGGACTCCTCTTACAAACAAAGCAAATAAAAAAAATGATCTCCAGTTACGTCGGAGAAAACGATGAATTCGAACGACAAATGTTATCAGGCGAATTGGAAGTGGAACTTATTCCACAAGGCAGTTTAGCAGAGCGTTGCAGAGCAGGAGGTGCAGGAATACCCGCTTTTTTTACCCCAGCGGGTTATGGAACTGAGGTAGCCGAAGGAAAAGAAGTGAGAGTATTTAATGGCAAGCCACATATTTTAGAATCGTCGCTAACTGCCGACTTTGCTATTGTGAAAGCATGGAAAGGAGATACAGAAGGAAATTTAATCTTCAAAGCTACTGCCAGAAACTTCAATCCAATGATGGCAATGGCAGGCAAAATCACTATTGCAGAAGTTGAAGAATTAGTGCCCGCTGGAACTTTAGATCCTGACCAAATTCATACCCCAGGGATATTTGTTCAACGCATATTTCAAGGTACACATTTTGAGAAAAGAATTGAACAACGTACGGTAAGAACAAAAAATTAATGTAATGGCATTGGACAAAATAGGCATTGCAAAAAGAATTGCACAAGAACTTCAAGACGGTTGGTATGTAAACCTCGGTATTGGAATTCCCACACTTGTAGCCAATTATATACCTCAAGGAATAGAAGTAGAATTTCAATCTGAAAATGGCGTGCTTGGAATGGGGCCTTTTCCTTTTGATGGTGAGGAAGATGCC
>DORI01000222.1 GCA_003512365.1 Crocinitomicaceae bacterium
CAAATGAACGCGATTTGGGAGTTATGTCAACCTTCCAACCGTTAAAAGGAAAAAAGTTGTTTGGTTTAAAATTAGAAGCCGGAATATTTTCTGGAAATGGCATATATGTGCCCGGAACAGGTTCAACCGGAACAACAGGTAACACAACAGCAGCTGGTTTAATAGACACCGACAATTTCAAAGATATTATGGCTAGCNNCTACAAAAAATCGTTTAAAGAAGAGAAATATAATTTAGGAATTGGAGCGTCTCATTATTTCGGGGCTATTGCTTATCAAAATGATAACGTGTATAACCATATTGAAACTGATAATTCTGGGAAAAAAAGTTGGATTGCAGAAAATCAGGGAGGATTTACAGGGAAAAGAGCTCCGAGAATATATTTTGCCGCTGAATTTCAATTCGCAATGAAATCATTAATTGGAACAACGACAATAAGAGGAGAATATATGACTGGAACTCAGTCCGGTTCATTATCAGAATCTAAAAGTCCAAACATTGTTACTTATAATACTTCAGAGACTGTGATTAGGAAATTTAATGGTGGTAATGTTTATTTAGTTCAACGAATAGGCAAGACTAAACACGAAATTGTGGCAAAATATGAATGGTATGATCCAAATACTTTACTTTCTTCAAATGACTTTTCTTCAGGCACTTCTTTTAAGGCAGCTGAGTTAAAATATGATATGCTCGGAATTGGTTATGTTAACTATTGGGATGAAAATGTGAAATTCATGATTTATTATAATCTTGTTAAAAATGAATCTGCCAATGGAATTAGTGGGTACGAAAAAGATAAATTGGACAATGTTCTAACATTTAGAATGCAATACAGATTTTAGAGGTCGATAACACGTTATGAGATTAACCGAATTAATCATGAAAAATCTTACTTTCTTATTAGCTTCAATTTTTTCCATGGTTTCAATTGAATTATTCTCGCAACTTCCAGTTATTTTTTCCACCAAGAAAGAAAAAGGAATTGAGATAATTCAGAAAGACAGCTTGTTTAGTATGCAGTTTCAATTTAGAATGCAAAATAGAGCCGGTTATATGTCTGAATCGGAAAAAGATTTGACACCTAAAGATTTTGAATTTCGAGTGAGAAGACTCCGTATGAGATTGCGTGGTTTTGTAATTAATCCAAAATTTGGATATCATGTTCAGCTATCTTTTTCTCGTGGTGATATGGACTGGGAATCAACAAATGATAGCGAAATTAACACAAGTGTTAATGTAGTTCGAGACGCCGTGGTAAGTTATGATGCATCAAAGTCACTTAAATTTATTTTTGGCCAAACAAAACTTCCAGGAAATCGTCAGCGAGTAGTCTCATCAGGAAACTTGCAATTTGCGGATAGATCTATTGTCAATAGTACATTTACTATCGATCGTGATTTTGGATTTTTCGCGAATTACGATAAAAATTATTTTGCAATTAAAACGGCACTAACCTCAGGTGAAGGTAGAAATTCCACAAAATCAAACAAAGGATTGAATTACACGGGAAGAGTAGAAATTTTGCCTTTTGGTAAGTTCTCAAGCGGTAATGATGAATGCGAAGGAGATTTAGCACGTGAAAAAACTCCGAAATTGGCAGTATGTGGAACATACAATTATAACGATGATGCTGTTCGTAGTGGAGGAACACTTGGAAGTGACCTTTACAACAGCGTGGATATGCAAAACTTGCATTTAGATTTACTTTTTAAGTATAGAGGTTTTGCATTTTATCAAGAGTATTTAAATCGACAAGTAGAAAACCCTATTACCGAAAATCTTGATAATGGTTCAATAGTTTCTATTTACACGGGTTTTGGAATGCTTACTCAAGTATCTTACCTTTTCAAAAACAACATTGAAATCGCAGGAAGATTTGCCATGATTCAACCCAGATCTGACATGTATAATAATGCGATTTATTCTTCATTGAACATTAAAAAACAAGAACATATTCAATTGGGATTAACTAAGTATTTGTATGGGCACAGACTCAAATTACAAGGAAATTTACTTTATCACATTACCTCAGATTTGAAGAATTCAACAAATAAAAAACAATTAGGCGTTATCTTCCAGGTGGAAATGGGGATTTAATTACTTGCACTGCTGATGTTGTCATCAGCAACTAATGCATCTCCTTTCATTTTTAAGAATAGCTGAATTAAAGCGACCACATCCTTTTCGCAATAGTGTCGAATTCTAGGAAGGTCGCTTTCTTCGAAATATACCCTTGCTACATCCGCGCCGGAAATATCGTCTTTCGGCGTAGGAATTTGAAACACATGACACAGAAGCGCCAAGGAAGTAAACGCCTTGTAATCGCCAAATTTCCAAAGTTCTAATGTGTCAAGGTGATTAATTTCCCAAGGCTTTTTCCCTGCAATGTCGAGTATTGACGGAAGTGCAACACCATTGATCAACATTCTTCGGCAGATGTATGGTATATCAAATTCCTTGGCATTATGACCACATAGAATGTGAGATGGAGAATTATAATGCTCATCCAATAATCGTTTGAATTGTTTCAACAATGTTTCTTCATCGTCATGAGCAAAGGATTTCAATCGAATTGTTTTATTGAGGTTGTTTTCTCTGACCATGCCCACTGAAATACATACGATTTTCCCGAACTCAGCTAAAATACCTCCTCGTTCGTTGTAAAGCGTTTCAAATGATTTTTCCTCGGATTGAGAAAACCTCGTTTTTGCATTAAATAATTCACGTGTTTTTTCATCTAAATCCTGGTAGTTGTATGTTTGCGGAACAGTTTCGATGTCAAGAAACAGGATTTTTTCTACTTGTACTTTTGTCAACATATTTTTCTTATTTAACTTGAATTTACGAAAAATAATTTTGATTTAGTTCAATAGAATCATTTTAATCGTTTCTCAACTATCTTTGTCTCATGGCGGAAGAATTGAGTCTTGTAACTGGTTCCAAATCGGAAAAGTATCAACACCTTATCCCACAACTCAGTGCCTTGCTCTCTGGAGAAAAGGATCTAGTTGCAAATTTGGCTAATGCTACAGCAGTATTGAAAGAAACCTTTGGTTTTTTTTGGGTGGGTTTTTACATGGTGAAAGGAAATGAATTGGTTCTTGGTCCTTTTCAAGGAACCTTGGCTTGCACGAGGATTCAAAAAGGAAAAGGAGTTTGTGGACAATCCTGGGAACGTGATTCAGTTTTGGTCGTTCCCGATGTAGAAGCCTTTCCAGGTCATATTGCATGCAGTTCCTTGTCGAAAAGTGAAATTGTAGTACCAATAAAAAAGGACAATAACATCGTTGCTGTGCTCGACGTTGATAGCGATCGCCTAGCCGATTTTGACGAAATTGATGAACTATACCTAACACAAATTTGCTCTTGGATCGGAAATCATTGCTTCTAATCGTTCTTGCATGCGCCTTTTTTGCTGGATGTGCTCAAATCGGCAGTATTTCCGGTGGAAATAAAGATGAAACCGCACCGAGGATTATAAAGTCATCAGTAAAACAAAACGATCGAAATGTGAAAGCACAGACGTTTACATTTGAATTTGATGAGCGCATTACCTTAAATCCAGCGAAAGAAAATGTAGTACTTATTCCTCCTGACGCTGCTGCAAAAGCAAGTATTTCTGGAAAAACTTTGACGATAACTTGGGACAAACCTTGGAAGGAGAACACCACCTATTCTTTATATATGAATGGTGTTGTTAAAGATTTTCATGAGGGAAATGATTCGCTGTACACGTTTGTTTTTTCTTCAGGGTCTTCAATCGATTCTTCTTTCTTCCATGTGAATGTAAAAGATGCGTTTTCCAATGTGCCAGTACAAAAAATAGTTGTGGGTCTATTTGAAAATATGCAAGCACAATCTCCTCGTTATTTTGCTCGTTCGAATAAATCGGGTAATGCCGAGATAAGCGCAATCAAACCTGGAAATTATGTAGTAAAAGCGTTCGAAGATGCCAACAATAACCTGACAATAGACTCTCTTGAAAAACAGGGATTTGACTCGACTGTTCACACCGTTTTTTTTGGCAGTCGCGACAATACCACTTTGTTTGTTTCAACACCTCGAAGTGTAGATAAAATAAAAAACAAAAAGTTTATCCCGCCGGGTCTTTTTGCGATGCATGCACCGTTTAACCAACAGAGCACAATATTTCTCGACGGTAAGCCAATAACAGAGGATCAATTTTACCGTAAAAAAGATACGCTAATACTTGCTGTTTCGCCCATGGAACAGGAACAATTTACATTGGTAATTGGGAGTGACACAATCAACCAAGTTGTAAATAGAACGGGAAAAACGATGCCTCTTCGCTTAAATTTTGAAGAATCTTATACTGATAATCCCGATACACTTGTGTTTCACACAAATGAC
>DORI01000148.1:0-507 GCA_003512365.1 Crocinitomicaceae bacterium
ACAAATGAAAATTTACACAAAAAAGGGAGACAATGGAACCACTGGCTTAATTGGTGGGACTCGTGTTGCCAAAAACTCACTAAGAATTGATGCCTATGGCACTGTTGATGAGTTAAACTCATATATTGGAGTGGTAAGGGACTATCCTATAAATGAAATTTACAAGCTACAACTGATTGAAGTACAAGACCGTTTGTTTACTATTGGTTCAAGTCTAGCATCAGACCCTGAAAAATCTACCATGAAAATTCCGGATCTAAAAAATTCAGATGTCGAGCTTCTTGAAAAATGGATGGATGAAATGGATGAGCAGCTAGCTCCAATGAAGTTTTTTGTGCTGCCTGGTGGTCATCATGCTGTTTCTTTTGCCCATGTTGCAAGATGCGTATGTAGAAGAGCTGAACGAATCACTACTGATTTAAAAGAGAAAGAATTTGTTTCTGAGTTGGTGCTAATTTATTTGAATAGGCTAAGCGACTACCTATTTGTTCTGTCAAGAAAATTAAG
>DORI01000148.1:523-2961 GCA_003512365.1 Crocinitomicaceae bacterium
ACTTGCATTTGTGAAAAATAACTATACTTTTGCCGAAAATAACAACACTCAAAATTTGTTACTATGTATTGGACACTAGAACTTGCATCCTACCTTGAAGACGCCCCTTGGCCGGCAACAAAAGAAGAGTTGATAGATTTCGCCATTAGAACGGGAGCTCCGTTAGAAGTTGTGGAAAACCTTCAAGATCTTGAAGACGAAGGAGATATGTATGAAAACATTGAGGAAATTTGGCCAGATTATCCTTCTCGAGAGGATTTCCTATTCAATGAAGACGAATATTAGTAAATCCCGCGATGCGGGATTTTTTGTTTTATGAATTATTTAGGCCACCTCTATTTTTCTGGAGACGATAAAGATTTGATGATTTGTAATTTGTATGGTGATCATGTCAAAGGGAAGAAATACACGAGTTATCCGTCTAAAATTATAGATGGAATTCTACTTCATAGAGAAATAGATCATTTTATTGACAATCATCCTAAAGTGCTCGCATTAAAGAAGTTGTTGTACAAAGATTTGCCTAAAGTTTCCGGTGTTGCAGTAGATTTGTATTTTGATCATTTATTGGCAAAAAACTGGAAAAAATACCACTTAGAGGAATTATCAAATTTTCTTAATTCATTTTTCCAATTCTCTTCAATTTATGAATCATTTATGAAGGTCGAATTCAAAGAATTTCTAATCCATTTAAGACTTAATCGTTGGCTGGAGCATTATTCATCTTCCTATGGCTTAGAAAAATTATGCTGTGGCGTATCTTCTAAACTCTCTTTTCAAAATAAATTAATACAGGCTCCAAAATATTTTGATTTCTTCGAGAAAGAAATTGAGTTCGCATTCGAAGCATTTATGATCGATGCTTGTAGGCAATTTAACGTATCAAATTTACATGTCCGGTAACCACTTTATAATCGTCCAAATCAGGATTTTTATAAATAACCTTCCAAAAATATGTTCCAATAGGGGATAACTTGCCGTTGTAGAAACCATTCCAACCTTCGTTTGAATTTAAAGATTGAAATATTAATTCTCCCCAACGATTATAAATTTCAAGTTGAAAATTAGCTGGGTCAAATCCATTTGTAAAAACAGGCACAAACATATTATTAAATTCGTCACCGTCAGGGGTAAAAGTATTTGGTACGTAATAGATATCATCGCCTTTTACTTGAATGTAGATTGTTGTAGAATCTTTACATCCAAATTCATTTTCTACCAACAAAAAAACTTGATAATTTCCTTCATTATAAGGATAAAGATGTTCAAACAAAGGAGCTAGCTGTTCATTACTAAATGAACCATCTCCATAGTCAATTGAATATAGAGTTGCTCCTGAACAAGAGTTTATAAACATAATTTCTGGGCTATCGCTCGTTGTGATAGATGGTTGCGCCTGAAGTTCAGCAATTGGATTAGAATACACTATAATATTAGTTGTAATCGTTCCCTCGCAACCGTTTGCGTCAATTCCAGTTACTGTGTATAGTGTGGAAGTTGACGGTGAAAATTGATTTGAAGAACCATTCCCATTTGGTTGCCAGATATAATTCACTGCGCCTGACACATTAATTTGGGCTATTTCACCAGAACAGATTTCCTGACTCGGTGTAATTTGCAGTATAGGATTAGGAAAAACTTCGACACTCAGAGAGTCAATATTGGAACAATTATTGGCATCCGTACCCGAAACATAATATACGTTATTCGACTCAGCAATTAAATCTTGTTGGGTAGAACTCCCCGAAAACTGCAACCAATCATATGAAATTCCTCCCGAGGCCTGAAGTGTTATATTATCACCAAAACAATAATTCATCTGACTTGAAGTCAATTGAATAGCTGGAAGTGGATTAACAATTACTGTAACTGGAATAGAATTGGAACAATTATTATTATCACTTCCCGTTAAGATAAAATTGGTGGTAGAATTTAACGAAACTGTCAATACACCTTGATTATTTGTACTTCCAAGTGAAGGACTCCAGCTGTAATTTTGTGCACCTGAAGGAATTAATATAACCGTGTCTAATTCGCAAATTGTAACCGAATTACAATTTGGAGACGGCAACTGATTTACTGTTAAATTAATTGTAACTAAAGAATCGCAACCTGTAGCCGTTTGAAAATTTAAATTATACTGACCTGTATTGGTTAAATTCTGACCTCCGATTGAAAAAATAGAACCTTGACAAATTGAAGTATCAATATTTACACTAACATTTGGATTCACCGATAAATTCAAATATACAATTGAATCACATCCATTAACAGATAAAAGGTTCGCCTGATATGATCCCGCTGATGTTAAGTTTTGGCCATTAAACGAATATGAATCTCCCTCACAAATGGGAATATTTAATGTTGTATTAAGTTGGGGATATACGGTCACATTTACTTGATCAGTCGTCGGACAAACTCCAGGACTAGCTGCCAAC
>DORI01000120.1:0-4581 GCA_003512365.1 Crocinitomicaceae bacterium
AACCGCCAATTTCTTGTAGGTGCTGTTAGGTGCTGGCGTTCTGTCCACCGTGCTTGTAAACCATTGTCTTTGTTGAGTTGTCGTGTCATTGAGTCTCGGCTGTGCGTTGCGATTTTTATTTTTGAAGCGTTGGAAATTTTTTAAAAACAATTTTTCTTTTGGGTCGGATTTGCAAGCTCTATTAAAAACTTTGGTCGTGTGCTGGGTTGTGCGGTTTTTAATTGTGCTTGCAAATTGCGTTGGGGTTAATAATTCAAAGTTAGTCCAATGCCAAAACCCATGTCGCTGTCGTAATGGGTTCTTACGCCCATATTTTTATTTACAATGTAACGAAAATCAACCATAAATTCTTTGTCTGTGTTTACCATAAAACCTGCTCGAAGTCGTTTGGTAATGGGTATATCTTCTCGCATTAACTGAAAGCGAATATTTCCGTCTTGATACACTTCTGCTTGTGCTATTATTAGCATTGGTAAAGTATAATTTACACCTAAACTTATTTGTGTTCTGTTGTCTTTAGTATTGATTTGTCCAAAGAGATTTTTTTCAACTTCATTGTGTCCTAATTTTCTATAACGCCAGTCAAAACCAATAAATGGCATTAGCCACTGCATTTTTCCAATGTACCGTCCAAAGTGAGTTTCAGTTTCATAGCCATGTATGTCATGGTAACCTAAACGCCATTCTGAACCAATGCTCCAACGTGTATTTTGTAGCATAAACATACCATCGTTTCCGTTTGTAGCAAAGTCATTTTCTGCCATAAAATGAGGTTTTCTATCATCTGCAAAAAGTTTGCGTTGTGCTAATTTAGGATTTGGAATTAATGGATTGGGGGCCTGGTTTTCATAGGTAAAAACTCTTCCCATTCCGCTCATCATGTGATAAAGTATATGGCAATGAAAAAACCAATCGCCTTCTACATTTGCATTGAATTCTAATGTATCGGTTTCCATTGGCATAATGTCCACTATATTTTTTAATGGTGCATTTTCCCCTTGTCCGTTCAGCAAACGAAAGTCGTGTCCGTGCAAGTGCATTGGGTGTCGCATCATAGAGCCGTTGTAAATAACAATTCTTATATTTTCACCTTTCTTAATCAATATTTTATCGGTTTCAGAAACCACTTTATTATCCAAACTCCAAACATAGCGGTTCATATTTCCAGTAAGTTCAAAACGCAATTCTCTAACTGGTGCATCTTTGGGAAGTTCAGTTTTGGTTGGCGATTTAAGCATTGCGTAATTTAATGTAACAATATCAGCCAAAGCATTTGCATTGTAACGATTGGGGTCGTTAACACTTTGTTTTGGTTTGCTTTCGCCAGTAATTTCTGGATACATAACCACATTCATATCCATTTGATTGAGGCTCATACTCATCCCCATATCGTCAAGTTCGCCATTCATTTTCATCATATCGTTCATCATCTTCATTCCTTCAAAATATTTTAATCGTGGCTGTGGTGATTTTAGTTGTTTGATGCCATTACCAAAATAGTATGATGCAGATTTTGTGCGGTCTTCGGTTGTGGCTAAAAATTCATACGCTGTATTCTCTGCTGGAATAGTAATAATTACATCGTAGGTTTCAGATACGGCAATAATTAATCTATCTACTTCTACTGGTTCTACATCGTTTCCATCGTTAGCAACGACTGTAATTTTACCACCTGCATAAGTAAGCCAAAAGTAGGAGGATGCTCCACCATTAGAAATACGAAGTCGAACTTTGTCGCCTGCTTTCAATTGTTTTCCATCAAAGTTTTTAATTTCAGAAATTGGGTTGCCATTCATTAAAACTTTGTCATAGTAAACATCGCTTACATCCATTGCCAACATTCGTTTCCATTCGTTTTTAAGTTTAGTTTTAAAATGTCCTGCTTTTATGGCTTCTGCATAGCTTTGAGTTGCATTTTTTTTGATAGCGAACCAGTCAGTTGCGTTGTGCAACATTCGGTGNNCGGGTTTGTAATCAGTCCACTCGCTTAAAACAATAGGAACGGTCGGCAAATCGTCAATTCCTTTTCGGAATGTTTTATCGTCTGGTTTTTTCAGCATTACAAAGTTGCCGTACATTCCTATTTGTTCTTGTAATCCTGAATGCGAATGATACCAATGCGTACCATTTTGTATAATTGGAAATTTGTAAATATGGGTAGTGTTTGGCTTAATTGGCATTTGGGTAAGATTAGGAACGCCATCTTCTTTATTGGGTAAAAACAGTCCGTGCCAATGCAAAGAAGTTTCTTCTTGTAGCAAATTATGAACATAAATTTCAGCCGTATCTCCTTCGGTAAAAGTTAGCGTAGGCATTGGAATTTGTCCATTTACTGCAATGGCTCGTTTTTCTTTTCCTGTGAAATTTACAATGGTGTCTTTTACAGAAAGGTCGTAACGAACTGTTTTTTGAGCATATAATATTTGAGTTGTTGATAGTAATAATGCTATCGGCAGCAGTTTTTTATAAATAGTTTTCTGAATATCCATTTTAATAGTTTCATTTGATTAAATCATTGTGATTATCATAAAGGCACTCATTGTAATCATTAAGGCATCTTCAATAATGGTAACGGTACTCATGGGCAAATTGAAAACAGCACCCAAACAAGCACATTGAATTTTCTTTTTGTTCAATACACTTTGTAAAACACCAATGATGCTGATACTCATTACAATTAAGGTAGTTAGGTTTGTAATAAACGGATTGAAATTAATGGTGTAAGCAATTGCCAAACCCAACTCAACAAAGGCATAAGCATAAGCCCAAATAGGAATTCGCCTTGCCAAGACATCATACATTAAATAACTTTCGGCAAAACCTTTTAGGTTGAGTAATTTGAAAAACGAAAACACCAAAAAGAAACCTGCCATAAAATGTTGCATCCATTGCATTGTATCAAAATGATGGTTGGTAAATTGTATTAAAACTGTTACCAAGGTTATGTAAAAAAATATGAGCAAAATTGGTTTATACGTTTCTAACCAACCCTTGGTTTGCTCGGCTATTTCGTTATGTTGCAGGGCTAAAATTTGATATTTTTCGGGTAATGATTTTTGCAATTCAGCCAAAGCAATGTGTTTATCCATTGTTATAGTGGCTGAATTTTCATTTTTTGAAACTTCCACGCTTATTACATTTTCAACCATCAACAACGATGATTTTACTTTTGCTTCGCAACTTGAACAGGTCATGCCTGTTACTTGATATTTGTGTGTCATTGATACAAATGTTTAAATAGAACGTGGTAGCCGTTTACGGCTACCACGTTCTAAATTTATTGTTTAAAAGCTATTCCATTGGGTTTTGAACCTACTGAAATTGTTTGAGAAACGGTATGCGTTGCAACATCAACTACCGAAACATTTCCTGCTCCTTGGTTGGTAACATATGCTTTTGTGCCATCGCTATTAAAAGCAATAGCGTGAGCATCAGCACCAGTTGTAATATTCCCTTGCAACGTCCAAACGCTGCCTACCAAAGTATAATAAACAACTTTTCCATTCGTAGCATCAGAAACCCAAAGTTCTCCACTTGCAGTATGATAAGCTACATNNGCTACATACCCGGGTTTAAAACCCAAATTTATAGTGCTTGTTACACTCATTCCTGAAACCGAAATTTCAGAAACGGTTTGGCTCATTTCATTATCCACATACATTTTGCCATTGCTTGCACTCCAAGCACCCACAGGGTCAGTACCAACGGTAAGTGTGGTATGTATCATTTTTGTACTTGCGTCAATTAAAGTAACTGTTCCGTCCATTGTGTTACAAGCAAATGCCATTGTACCATCGTTGGAGAAGGTAACTTCTGAAAGACCTTTGCCCACGTTAATGGTGTTTTGAAGTGTCCAGTCAGAAGTTTTATAAACCAAAACTTGACTTTGAATAGTGTCCATTTGCCCTAACCAAAGTTCAGTTCCTGCACTATTAAAAATGGCATTGTGTGGTAATTTTGACAACGAAATTTCTTTGTCTATCATTCCTGTTACAGCATCAATAATCTGAACTTTCAAACCAGCCGTTGCACCACCATGACCTGCGTGTCCGCCACTAAGGTCGGTTGCAGTTATAGCCACAGCCAACTTGGTTTTTGCGGGGTTTATGTAAATGTGATGCGGAAATGTAGCACCATTTAAACTGATAGTTTCAGAAACAGTATTGTCAGAAAGTTTAATTACTGAGATATTGTTTGATGAGCCATTTACAATATACGATGCAGGATAATTGATATTCAACATTTTATGTTCGGCAGGGTGCATTTCATCCGTATCATGTTTTTTACATGATGAAATTGTGAAAGCAAAAATTGTTGTAGCAACTATGGCTACTGTTGAAATTACATTTTTCATTTTTTTGAATTTTAATTTTTGAAAATTATTTAATTGTTTCTACTGTTTTTCCGCAAGTGAGCATTTGAGAACCGTAGTAAGGGTTTTTAATAGTATTTTCTTTGCTCAACCAATTTGCTCCTTTGCCATCATTGTACATGGGGCAGTTTTGATAGTAAACAGGACTTTCTTGTTTAGAAACTTTAATTAAAGCATACACATTTTTAGAAAGCGAAGTAAAATGGTCT
>DORI01000120.1:4610-6074 GCA_003512365.1 Crocinitomicaceae bacterium
TCAAAAGCCAAATCTTTCATTACTTTCATCCACTCCATGTGTTCTTCCGTTGAAAGCTTATCCATCTTCACTGCATTGATATTTGAAAGCAAATCTTTTGCTATTGCAGAAGCTACCATTCCATCAGATTTGACCAAAGCATCTTTCAATAAAAAGTAGTTATCAAAAATCGCTTTGAGTTGATTTACTTCTTGATTTGTTTCTGTTTTTACTTCCGTTGTACCACCATGATTGTGTGCAGAGTGGTCTTCTGTAACTTCCTTTTGAACAACTGCCGTTTTGTTAACTCTTTCGTACTGGCAACATCCGTGAAGTTTACTGTAAACATCATCAGGGGCAAGAAATTTATCGCTGTCATAACCTGCCAATGCAATACGTTTCAAGATTTCGTCTTGATTTGTTTTGGTGCTGTCGTAAGTTATGATTGCCATTTTTGAGTCTTTGTCCCAATCCACTTTGGCAATTTTCTTTACATTTCCCGCTGTTTCAATTGTGCTTTCACACATTCCGCAGTTTCCGTAAATCTTTACGGTTTCAGTTTTAGCATTTTTTACTTGGGCTTCACAACTCGTAAGCGAAGCAGATGCAATGCAAAGCATCATTGATATTTTATTGAACGTTGTCATTTTACTTGAATTTAATTTTGAAAAACTTTGAAAACAGAAATAGCCGAGCCACTATTATAGTGTCGGCAAACTTTTTAGTTGTCAAAAATCAAATACGAAATACCTGATTGAGAATGTAAAGCGGTTGCTTTACATAGTTTGGAGGATGGTGGAAATAATCTATTGAAACTAATACTGGAAAAAAAGTATAGCTAAACTCAAAGGATTGAGGTAGGGCTATGTTAAAATTTAATGGATTTGTAAAGGTTAAAACACTTTCTTGCGTTTTTGCTTGGTTGTCATCAACTTCAAAAGAAAAATTTTTGTCTTCACAACAATTTTTCTTCATCTTCTTGCTACCACAAGCACATTTATCCTTAGTAACAGTGCCGAAAGAAATAGTCGAAATTTCACCGCCACAATAATGAACAGTTACATTGATACCAAAGGTTGGTATCAAATATAAAAGAAGCAATATTGTAACTACGAATTTTTTCATTAATTGGATAACGCAAAGTTAAGTAAAATATTGTGCAGGGTCAGTTTTATTTCTGTCAAAGTCGTCTTATGGGCGTTGGCAAAAAATGGCTCTTTTGGTTTTGCGAAGGTTCGGCTTGTGTGTCGGGCAAAACCAAATGTGCCATTTGTGCGACTGGCTAAAATTGTTTTTAAAAAATGCGGGGCGGAAAAAAAAAATTGGGTTGGCTAAGGTGTCGGCTTGGTTGCCGTTTCTTTTCAGTAAGTTCTGTTTGTCGTTGGTTCTCTGTCAAAATGGTTTACTTTTTTCGTTTTGTTTTCTGGCTGTCGATGGTTGTTGGGTCGTCCGCTACGCTTGCACCTAACGGTTTGCGTGTAGGCG
>DORI01000120.1:6092-6774 GCA_003512365.1 Crocinitomicaceae bacterium
GCTTACACGCTGTTATAAGCAGGCATTTTCTATTTCATGGAACTATTTGATATCCCTGAGCTAACCAACGATTTGATACGAATTGACAAAAATTTCCAACAACTCCTTTTCTAGCTCCACGGGATGGTGACCGCAATAAATTAATTTGAATTTCTCTTTCTGGATTTTGCTCAATATATTGCAATGTATCCATAAAACAATCCTCCCAAAAATCAACCAATGTCTGCCTTGTAATACAGATTTGCTTTATCGATTTATGTTTTTCAAGAATATTAGGAATACTATTCAAAGTGACATCAAAGTTAGGTAGCTCTTCATCTTTAAAATTACAAATTGCTGCACGATGACGTTCATTCTGAACATCCGCATCAATAGATGCAATAATATCTGTAATTGCGATACAATAGTCTCTGCAAAAATTTATCCAAGAGTTTCTATTTCCAGATATTAAAGAATTTGTTCCATGAACAGTGGGCAAAATGCACCAAAAATCATTTCTTTGAGTTCTGCCATAGAACCATTGTGCATAGTTACTAGCGCATTCTTCCCATTCAGGATTAAATGTTCCAATGAAAAGAGTCTTTACTTCCCAATCAACATATTGTAATTGGAGGTCTTTGATGAATTTGTGATTACAAGGCATATCTTAAAAATTTAATTGGTTCGTACGGCTTGCTTATAA
>DORI01000263.1 GCA_003512365.1 Crocinitomicaceae bacterium
GAGGTGATGCATGCATCACCTCATCCCGGTATTTCACACCATTGATAAACTTAAATTTCACGGCATCTTGCATCCTTCGCAACGACAAACTATCCGCATAATTATTCAGTTTTTCGACACTAATACTTTTATCTTTTGAAATGTCTTGGCATATATCACTCCAAATTGAATTCATATAGGTTTTTGTTTGAAGCCTACTTGAATCGCTCATTTCTTTTCGGAAAAATGGTTCAACAGCACTTTTAAAATCATTGTTTTTTCCTCGAATGACTTCAACTTCGATATCCAATTTTTCTAAAAGACCGGTATAAAACATAACTTCTCCACCCAAACCTGTCCATTGAAAAACTGTTGATGGGAAACCATACACTTCATTCGCGGCAGAAGAAATATAATATGTTTTTTGAGATACATATTCTCCTGATAAATAAGCCACAACAAATTTTCCGCTTTTTTCAAATTCGTTGATTGCTTTCCGAATTTCTTTAGCAGTTGAAACTCCGCAATTTACATCTCCGAGCTCCAAAAACAAACCTTTAATTCTATCGTCATTCTGAGCTTTTTTNNCCTTTCTTTTGTTTAAAGGAGAAAGTGGATATTGATAAATCGCTTGAACTTTTTTCCGCAATTTCACCTTCCAACTTCATGTGCAATACTGTGTTGTCTTTAACTTCTAATTCATTGGCGCCCATTCCGAAGAACATCGTTAAAACACCAAAAAGTGATAGCATATAAATTACCGTGGAAATTATTCCTCCGATGACGACAGCTAAGAAGCTAGGCCAAAATATTTTTCCAAATTTGATTTTTCCTTCGGTCATTTTAGAATAGATTACCTAAGCGTAAGCTTGAATTTACCAAATTCATTTTCAAAGAAAATCTTATTTCGCGACCATACTGATTAAATTGCAATGCATCCAAGGCATTTCCAGCACGATAAAGTGGGAAATACACACTTAAAACTGGTCCCAATTTCATTCCAACTCCTGCATTCAAGGCTGACTTATTTCCGGCAATTCCAGCGTCCACAAAAACACCAAACAATTTAGGAATATAAGGTAACTCCGAGTAAATACTTACAGTTGATAAATTCTCAAAACGCTCATTTTGGTCATTAGCTGTATTAAACCCTCCCATATTATTCATTCGTTGATTACTCCAAAATCCGTTTGGCTGAAATCTGCCAAAATAATATTCTTCCATATAAATATCTTGATCACCCATTGCTCCACCGAAAGAATACAAAAATGCCGATTGATCTGTATTTGTTGCTAAATTCCAACCTGTAAAAGCACGAACCTCCATCCAACGTTTTTGTTTGTTGCGTAAATAACGCCATTTGTATTTCATTTCTGTTTGAACACGGTTCATCGAAACACTTGGTTCTATGTAATCTATAAGATCGTCCACACGGTTTCTATTCGCATATTCATAACGAACTTTCCAATCAAATCTATGGTCAGTCAAATTAACATTGTAATTGTATTGTAAAAACCCTCCTAATTGTGTGAATCCATTCATTCCATAATCATCCTTTCTAAAAGAGCCTTGAATAAGCACGTCATGTGATGTAGGGCTCGCCTCTCCTCGATTTCCTAAATTCAATTTGAGATAAGGCGCCAAGGACACTAATTGCGCGTCCTTAGAATCTCCAGTTCCAAAATGACGAATCGACATTCCAAGTTTAGAGGATTTAAAACGAGTAGCCGGTAAAAAAGTATAACTAAACTCTGCCATTCCAACAGGTCGCAATCTACCTGTTGAAAATTGAGGAGCAAAAACAAATTGAAACGGTTTAAATGGAATACCAAGATTGTGAATTGCACCTCCAAACATAAATCCATCGTACGCATTTCCGCCGATGGATGGAGTCCAGAAGAAATTTGTTTTGTTTATGTCGTGATCGCCAATTAAAAATTCACCTTTCAAAGGCTCACAGTACGGAAATAGTTTCTTATTCCAATGATTATTCGAACGTTTGAATTCAGGAATATCTTTACTAACATCAATAGAAAAACGCGTATAATCAGTACCGTTAAAAGTTATGGTCGATTTTTTTGCTGGCTCCGCCCATTTGGTCTCCACTAACATACTATCCCTATCTTTTTTATCCATAAATGCATTCACCTCTATGGGCCCTTGCACTTGTCCTACGTTTTTCACGGTTACTTGCGTCGTATTGGTAAGTTTGTCCTTCTTAACACGTTGAATTTTGTAATCAATGTGTCGAGTCGTTTGAATCAAATCGGTGAACAACCAACTCAAGTTTTTTCCTGTGGAAGATTCAATTGCTTTTTTCATGTCTTCAGGTTTTGGGTGCTTGAATTTCCACTGCTCGTAATATTCATGCATGGCTTTATCAAAAAGCTCCTCTCCAAGATAATCTTTAAGGTAGAAAAATACCAACCCGGTCTTCTGGTACATAATAATACCATAATTTGCCGAGGTGAAAGCTGCAGAATGTGTTTCAATAGGTTGATCCAAACCGAAACCTGCAATGGCACGGTAAGAAATATCTCCCATGTCATGGTGATCAAGGTCGTTAAGGTGGAATTTCCCATTTAGGACCATATCAGAAAATCGCGTAATGTTCGGATATTTCGTCTGAATGTAACGCATTTCATTTAAGGTATTCATTCCTTCGTCCATCCAACCATGAACACGTTCATTTGAACCAAGTATTCCGTAAAACCAATTATGACCAACTTCGTGAACAATTACAACTTCCAACTCTTCTTTTGAAGAAGCATTTCCAATTACAGTTACGTTTGGATATTCCATACCACCACCTGCTGAAATAGTCCCATCCACCGCTGTTACTTGGTTATAAGGATAATCGCCGTTCCAGAGTGAATAATAATACGTTCCATCGTTAATATATTCAATCGCATGTTGCCAAGTCTTCGCATTTGACGGCACAAACATGGCCCATGACGTAACCTTACGTTTACTTTGAGGCAATTCAACTTCACCTTTTAGCACCGCATAACGTTTATCGGCAAACCAAGCAAAATCGTGTACATTATATTGAGTGTAACGAATTGTCTTCATGTTTGTAGATGACGTCGGAAATTCTGATGCTTTTGTCTTGGAAAGGGTTAATAATTCTCCAATACCCGATTCTGTTTCTTTCGCCTTTTTAGATAAGAAATCAAGCTCACTTTGGGTTTGTAAATCACCTGTGGCACCAACTACATAATTTTCAGGTAAGGTTATCGTAACGTCAAAAGAACCGTATTCAGAATAAAATTCACCTTGATTCAAATATGGAATTTGGTTCCAACCATTCTTATCGTATACCGCAGGTTTTGGATACCATTGTGTTATTTGATATGATTGCCCAACATGACCTAAACGAGAAATTTCTCCAGACGGTATTTTTACTTTAAAAGGTGTTTCAATAGTAATGCGTTCTCCAGGTCTTAAGGGTTTAGCCAACTGTAAAATACAAATATCCATATACTCAGGATCATAATCCCATTTTAGCATCGCACCTTCCGATTTAAAATTCAGGGAATCAATCCATCCGAGATCACTTTCAGGGCCAAAAAACAATTCTGTTTGGCCATTTTTATACAATTGTTTTGCTAGCGCACTATTTCGGCTGCGGTAGGCATTAGGCCATAAATGAATATTTAGTTTCTCGAGAACGTTTGGTGAATTGTTGACATATTCAATGGATTCAAATCCCCTCAGGTAGTGATTTTGGTCGTCAAGAGAAACGTTTATTTTGTAATTCACCTCTTGTTGCCAATACTGCTGAGCCATCGAGAATGTTGCATAAAGAGAAATAGCGGAGAAGACAATAATCTTTTTCATATGTAAATAATTTGTTTTTTATCGGTCATATGGAATCGCATAAGAGATTTATTCATCAGTATTTTTATGGAAAATCTCTTTATGCTTATTTCATTAAGTTAATTTTTACAAATGTAATCTTTTGACGATTTATCATATTACTTGTTACCTGTTTTAAAAGAAAAAGGCCTTCTTTTCAGAAGACCTTTTGTCTATTGTTTGCTATCATTCTTCTTTACTCTTCGACTAAAATTATAGTTTATTGCCGATAAAAATGTATGATTTCTCTCTGTTTTTATGCCGTCTGATTTGATAACATATTGATTCAAATAGCCAACTTGCAAATTGAAATTATTATTGAATTTCCATCCAAAAGCAATATTAAACCTATTTTGATCTAGAACATTTTTTCCAATTCCCTTTCCAAATCCAAGGAAAACTTCATTGTTAACATTCAAAAATAAGGTATTATCCTGCATTGTTTTCTTGGTAATTGGAATTAGAAACATTGCTCGATAACGGACACGCTGTCTAAAGATAGTTTCCCCACGAACAATTGCATCTACGCTATTGAAAGAATATGTTTCTAAAAAACGTTGTTCTAAGCGATATCTATGCTGCACGTCAATAACCTTTTTAGGTAATTCGATTTTGCTTTTAAGATTTAATTGTTGCCAAATTCGGTGTTCGTTAAATTGATGTAAAATAGGTTGTTCACCATAAGGAAAAGTAACTATCCAGCCATATCCCGCTGTTAATGATAAATTAGGATTAATGTTGTAGTCAATCCCAATTCGTAATAGTGATTGCTGCCAATTTTGAAACCAATCCTCTCGTCTCCATTGATATTCAGTATGTAATCCAAATTTTTTAGTCAATTTGTGATTGCCAAGAAAGGAAACCCAAGCATGTTGTTGATCTGAAAAAATCTTCTGCGCAAAAGAATTTGTTCCTATTACAAATAGGAAAATAAAAACAATCTTTTTCATGGAACTTAATGTTGATTTTTATGAACCGAATGTGGGTGATCTGTAAGTGACTTAAATTTTTCTAAACCGTGAATTTCAAAATGTCCTCCTTCATTTTTAAAATCATCTTTTAAATGATGCAGAGACTCAATTACTGAGTGATCAATTATTTTGCAATTTGACACATTAAAAATAAGGTGACTATTCAAAGGAAAATCTGAGATATGCTTTTTAATTCCTAAGAAATTACTGAAAAGAAGTGGGCCTTCGGCTGAAATAGAATTTTCTTGAATAGATGAATTTACTTTGAATAATTGTCCAAATGAAACCCCTCTAGTTAAGTGAATTATTAATTTGAGTATAATCCCTGCTGCAATTCCCAATAATAAATCCGTAGCTAATGTTACGAGAATTGTAATCGTAAAAATGGACAATTGATCTTTACCAATTTTAAACATATGTCGAAACTCTTTTGGATGAGCTAATTTATAACCTACTCCAATTAACATTGCCGCCAAAGCAGTCATGGGTATTAAATTACTGAATGAAACCGCAAAAATTAAAAAAAGCAAAATAAAGACTCCATGGAAAAAATTGGCCCAACGTGTTTTTGCTCCGTTGTTAACGTTTGCAGATGAACGAGCAACTTCAGATATCATGGGTAACCCTCCAAGTAAACCTGCTATTACATTTCCTAATCCTACAGCCATTAGGTCCTTGTTGTAATTGGACTTTCGCTTGTACGGATCCATCATGTCAATCGCTTTAACTGTAAGCAGTGCTTCCAAACTTCCAACCAGTGCGAACATTACAACGAATTTGATGAATGTTCCTGTTTGGCTGACTCCTTCGAAACTTGCTTTAATGCCTAAAATATCAAAGAAACCTTTATCGAATGTCAACAACGGTTTAAAGTCTGCGGTGTTTTTTAATCCAAATGCCATTCCAAGAGGAATTGAAACTAATAATACAACCAACGGAGCAGGAACTTTTTTGAGGAAATTAATTTTTAACATGGGCCATCCAAAAACTATTGCCAAGGATACGAGCCCAATTATTGCAACTTCTCTATGTAAGAAAAAGTTTGGTAGCGTTTTTCCTAATAACCCGATGAGTTCTAGTGGTTCAACCATCGATTTTCCTTCATGAGTCATAGGATTTACACCAACTAGAATGTGAATTTGTTTACTCAAAATTATTATTCCAATTGCGGCTAGCATCCCATGTACGGCAGACAATGGGAAGAAATCACTTAACCTTCCTAATTTTAGTGCTCCAAATAATACTTGGAATGCCCCAGCTACTACAACTGCGCCTAGCGCAAGATGCCAACCAAGTTCTGCATTTCCTTGGCCAAGTTCGGTAACCGATCCTGCGACTATAACGATGAGTCCGGCGGCTGGACCTTTAATTGTGAGTTTTGAACCTGCAAAGAAGCTAACAATCACTCCACCAATCAAGGCTGTGATTAATCCATAAATAGCTGGAAATTCACTCGCTTTTGCAATTCCCAAACTTAATGGCAAGGCAAGTAAAAATACTAAAAATCCAGATAAAGCATCCGAGCTAAAATTTTCTTTTAATCCTTCAAAACCATCTTTTGGAAGAACTCTTTTTTTGTTTTCTATATTCATTTTTTTAAAATTTAAATTAATAATTAAGCAGATCGTTTTGCAACGTCATGATATTTTTTTACATGGGGCCCTAAAAACACCCTTGAATAAATCCTGATTGCAGCCAATCCATTGATAATAAAACTTAAAGCAGTGAAAAATGCTAAGCCATACTGATTATAATGTACATGAGAGAATATTAAATCTTCACCAATAAAAGTAGGAGAAATTGGAAAACCTGCTAAAGTGAGACAACAAATTAAGAAAATAATTGCTGTTTTTGGATGTTCATACACATGGCCATAGAAATTATCTAAGCTTATCCATTCTTCTTGATTTCTCAGTCTGGTTAACAAATAAACACCACCTAACCATGCTCCAATCACACCACTTAAATACCACAAGAGCTCTTCAATATTCAGGTGTTCTGTAAAAGAAATTGCCAATGCAATAAAAAAATGATTAACCATAATAAGTGTAAAGGCAAGTCTTGCGCTATTTCGTTCTATAAATCCTTTGATAATTACTATAAATCCAATTAAAGAAAACATAAGAGGAAGATTATTGCTTACAGTTTTTGGTAGCTCTTCTTGAAAAGCTAATGCACAAAAACCTAGAATAATCATTGTTATTAGGAAATAAATTATATTCTGAAAGCTTAAGAATTTCAGTTTTTTCCCTATTTCCTTGAGTGGATTCCATAGAAATCGATACATCAATGAGTCCAAATTCCATTCTTTAATACTTAGAATAAACAAAGTGTTTTCAATTCGTTTTGGTAGATTATCCTCAATTGAATGCTTCCTTGGAATAAAATTGTAAAACTGTTCACGGATCTTATAACTTACAATTGATGGAGAAACCAATAATTGATAGGTCCTCAAAAAAGCATTTCCTGCAATGTGAAATAAAGCCAAATATTGCCAACCTAGTGCGATTTCGATAAAGATTAATCCAATTTGACTAATTGAAGCGTATGCAATTTGACTTTTAATAGACGATTGAACACGAGCGGTCAATGTTGCAATAATTGCGGTACTAAGTCCGGAAACAACTAAAAATATTCTAAATGATGTTTGATGTTCCCAAAAAGGAGCAGTTCGAAGTAAGATAAAGGCACCGATATGAACAGAAAGTGAGCCGTAAAAAATTGCGCTCGAAGGAGTAGGACCTTCCATAGCTCGAGGTAACCAAGATGAAAATGGAAGTTGAGCGGATTTGGCTGCAGCTGAAATGAAAATAAGTAATGAAATTGCCAATCCAATCCAAGAATGCGCTTCAAGATGTTCACTTACCAAATGAGCATTATTTAATTTGAAAAATGAAATATTTTCATGCCATAAATGATGAGACAGCCACATGACCAATATTAACCCTACGTCACCAATTCTGTAAATAGAAAATACTTTCACAGCATTTTTTACTGGTAAATATCTGTCTCTGTAGAATGCAATTAGAAGGAAGGAGGATACCCCCAGTATTTCCCAACCAATAAATAATGTTTCAAGATTTCCCGAAAAAATAATTATTATATAACCAGTATAGAAGAACAGTATTGTATTAAAAAATCTTTTATAACCGCTTTCTCTATGCAAATAATACCTACTGTATATCGTAATAATAAAGGTGAGTATGGCTCCCAAGAAGAGATAAACTAAGGTTATATGATCTAAGTAAAAATCAACATAGAAATCATATCCAGTTGTGCTAAATACTGAAAACTCTTTTATGTTGATGATATTATTGCCATTACTCATCCATAACGTAGTGAAAAACAATAATGCAATTAACTGAAGACCGACTGTCGCAAACGCAACTTTTGATAGTACATTTTCTTGCGACTTTGGAATTACGAGACTAATTAAAAATCCAATGATCGGAAGTAAAATAAATAAATGTATGAATGAATTTTCCATGACTTTAATTTATTAATTCAGTGATTGGTAAATTATCATGTGAGGTTTGAATGAATTCCTCCACATTTGCAATCTTAGAAACAGAATAATCCAATAATTCATATGGTTTAAATCCACCATCTCTGAATAGATAATAGGCATTTTGCTTACTGTCATATGCAACTAGATTTACCCATTCATTTGCAAACCATTCATAGGTTGCTGGATTTTTTTTAATAG
>DORI01000034.1:0-5602 GCA_003512365.1 Crocinitomicaceae bacterium
AGGTAGAAAGAGAATTTTAGAAATAAAACCGACAAGGTTACATCAACGCGTACCCTATTATGTTGGTTCAAAACAAATGGTTGAAAAAGTTCATTCTTTGATTAACGAAACCAAATAACCTCTTGCCTAAATTTTTCAAGAATTATTCGTTTTAAATTTTTATTTTATTTTTCTATTTTAGCCATATAAAAAACGATGGGAAGAGCATTTGAATACCGTAGAGCGGCAAAAGAGAAACGTTGGGACAAAATGTCTAAAATGTTTCCAAAACTTGGGAAGGCAATCACAATGGCAGCTAAAGAGGGAGGAATAGATCCAACCACTAATGCTAAATTGCGAACAGCAATTCAAAATGCCAAGGCCGAAAACATGCCTAAAGACAATATTGAGGCGGCAATTAAACGAGCAGCACAAAAAGATGTTGCCTCTTTTTCAGAAATCAACTACGAAGGAAAAGGGCCACATGGTGTGCTAGTTTATGTTGAATGTGCTAGCGATAATCCGACTCGTACCGTGGCCAATGTAAAATCATACTTTAATAAAGCCGGAGGTCAAGTTGTACCAAATGGATCAATGGAATTTATGTTTGCCAGAAAAAGTGTTTTTGAGATTAACAAATCTAACGAGGTGGATATTGAAATGTTGGAATTAGAGTTAATTGATGCGGGATGTGAAGAAATAGAAATTACGGATGAGCAATTTATCGTGTATGGTGATTACACTGCTTTTGGCTCCCTAGCAAAGGCATTGGAGGATATGCAAATTCAAGTCCAAAAGTCAGGTTTAAAAAGAATTCCAACCTCACCTGTTGAATTTACAGAAGAGCAATTGGTTGATATAGAAAAAATGCTTGATAAAATTGAAGACGACGACGATATTCAGCAGGTATTCACAAACATTGCATAAAAATCTCTTCAATCTATACTAAATCAAGTAATTCAGAGTTATTAAGTAAAGTCATTTTTGAAAAAGATATTAGGAATTTTCGCGTTAATTGTTGTTTTAGTGGCCTGTTCCACTGAAAACGCTGGATTTTTGAGTAGAAAATACCACGGAACTACGGCGCGTTACAATGGCCTTTTTAATGCAAACGAATTGTTAAAGGGAACACTTAAAACCTATTATTCGTCACGAAAAGAAGATTTCTACTCCGTTTTACCTGTTAATCCCCTTCCAAATGAATCAGAAGTAAAAGGAATGCTACCTGCGCTCGATACTGCAATTTCTAAATGTACGAAAGTCATTCAAAATCATAGTATGCCAAGTGCAGAAAATATGTACTATAAGGAGGTCGAATACAATCGCTGGATAGATGAAAATTGGATTGTTATTGGGAAAACTATGTATTTCAAAAGAGATTATGAAAAAGCTTTTCAAAATTTTCAATTCATAAAAAAATTTTTTTCGAAAGACCCCTCAACATATACTGCTGAATTATGGTCGTCTAAAATACTTATTGAACAAGAAAAATATGCAGAAGCAAAATTGAGTTTAGATGGCTTATCAGAGATTTCACAAGCACAAAAAAAACGCAAGTTAAAAGAGTATCTTCCACAAATATTCGTTAAAAATTCAGAAGAAAAACAGGTTCGAATAAATAGAAATTTACAATTCGATATTTACAAAGCAAGTGCTGACCTCGCCATTCGAAGAAAAGATAACGAATTGGCCATTAATATGTTGAATTTAGCCATTAAAAAATCTCCCAATGTCAAAGAAAAGACGAGATTAAGCTACATACTTGCACAACTTTTTCAACAAGAAAAACAATTAGATTCTGCGGCATTTTTCTATGCAAAATCCGCGCGCCCATCAGCATCATTTGACATTTCCTTCAATGGTCGACTAAACGAAGCCATTTGTAGATCAGGTAAAGGAATGGATAGAAAATTAAAAATAATGCTTCGAGATGCTAAAAATGCAACATATAAAGATCAAATTTATTTTGCATTAGCCCGAGTAGAACTAAACCAAAATGACATAAAACAAGCAAAATTTTATTTGACTCAATCTGCGTTTTACTCTAATAATAATAAGCGTCAACGTGCAATGGCATACGAAACTTTAGGTGATCTTTGTTTTAAAGATCGTGATTATATTTCCGCGCAAAAATACTATGATTCATGCAGCAGATTTGTGACAGAAGATTATCCGAACGGAAAGGATATCAAAAACAAAGCTGTTAAACTCGCAGATCTTGTAAAAGCTGTTGAAACTGCCGCTTTTGAAGACAGTGTGCAACGCATTGCGAAAATGTCCGAAAAAGAAAGGAACGAATTTTTGAGGGAAACCTTAAAAACAATGAAGGAGGATATACAACGTAAAAAAGAACTTGAAGCACAAAAATTATTAGCCTTACAAGCTCAACAAAATAATGATGGTGGAAATAACACAAATAAATTTGTTTTCAATAATCCAAAACTAAGAGAAACGGGCTTTAAAGAATTCCAAAAACAATGGGGGCCAAGAGAAAATGAAGATGATTGGAGAAGAAGCAATAAAATTGTTTTCAATAATATAGAGAATGACTCGACCCTGGTGAACAGCGAAAACCAAAGCGAAGTCAAAGACAGCCTAACCATTGAACAGTTGCTTTCAGATATCCCGCTTACAGATAGTGCATTTCAATCTTCTCGATTAAACATGCAAGAAGCTTATTATCACGCTGGCGTTTTGTACAAAGAAGTACTAAACGAACCTAATTTTGCAGGCGAACAATTTGAATCTGCATTAGCAGTTAAGGAAATAAATTTGACGGATCTTTCTTCGGCATTTCAACTATACAAACTTAATGAGCAAGGAGCAGCTGCAATAAAATACCGAAACCATATTATCGTTAATTACCCAAATTCGGATGCCGCTAAGTATTTCGAAGATCCTGATTTTTACATAAAACAAAAAGCTTCTCAGCAACAAGCACAAGTGAACTTTCTTTCCTTAATCGAGCTATATGAAAATGGAAAATACCACGAAGTAATGGAAGCCTCCGATAAAATAATAGCAACGGAACCCGCAAATGCACTCAGAGCCGAGTATTTACTTCTTAATGCGCTCGCTTTTGGACAAATAAATGAGAATAAACAAGAGTTGGTGCCTAGATTGAAGAAGATTATTGAAGAAAAACCAGGGACACCTCAAGCGCAAAGAGCAAAAGAAATGTTAGACATAATCAAAAATGGTTATTCCAAAAACGAACCAGTTAATTTTAATAAAAATTATTTATTTAGTTATAACCCAGATGTGGCGCAATATGTCATAGTTTTGATGGATCAAGAAGATGACGTTGACGACGCAAAAGGTATTATTTCCGATTTTACTACGAGGAAATTAAAACTAACCAAAATGAAAATTTCTTCAAAACTAACATTAACTGAAAAACACATGGTGCTAATTCAAGAATTCAGTAAAATAAGGGATGCAGAAGATTATGTCAATGCTTATAAAGCCGGATTTGAAGATTTGGGTGAATATCAAGACAATAATATTTACATTATTACACAAGAAAATTTGAAAAAGTTAATAGAAAGCTCGAAATTTGACGAATATAAGTTGTTTTACGACGATAATTATTAATTATGGATCTTCTAAAACGTAAAGATTTTTTCGGTTCAACGCATACAAATGATTCGATGGAAAAAATGAATAAAATTCTATCTGGCACTGAGATTACAGGAGACATTGTGTCTGATGCAAGTATATTAATAGAAGGAGAAGTTAACGGAAATATTTCGTGTTCTTCCAAGGTGTTTATAGGTTCAACAGGAAAGGTTAAAGGAAACTTGGTGTGTGTGAATGCAGAAATTGAAGGTGTAATGGATGGGGAATTGACAATCGAAAATCTATTAGTACTCAAAAGCACTGCCCGTATTAAAGGAGATATTCAAACATTGAAACTTACAATTGAGGAGGGAGCATTTTTCGAAGGAGCATGTGTAATGAAATCTCCTGTTTCAAATCCAACTTTCAATGCGAATGTAGATTTTGAGTAACTCAAAAAAGCCTTCAAGTTCTAAATTTTCGTCTTACGCCAAATTTTCAGCAATTGGTTTTCAAATGGCAGCTATCATTGCCATTTTTACTTTTCTTGGAACTTATTTGGATGATAAAAACCCGGGTTCTACACCTTGGTGGACCATTAGTTTTTCTTTATTTGGTGTGACCGCTTCATTGGTACTGGTCATTCGCGAAGTGCTCAGAATGAATAAAGAAAATGAACAAGACTAATTTTCTCTTTGTATCCATCGTTTATCTTTTTGTAAGTGTAATTTCCGCAGTTATTTTTAATGCTGTAGCAAGTAGGGATTATCTAGAAGCTATTTTAATTTCAATAATTACTTTCTTCATTTACACTTCTACTTCTGCCATTTCATTTTTCTATAATGTCAAAGATTTTGACTTCGTGTTGCGTGTTCTGTTGCTCATTACACTACAAATGTTATTTTTCTTTTCGGTTGCCTTAGCCTTGATTTACACCCGAGATGATCTTCCCCTTATACTTTTTTTCTTAGGTTTATTTTTGGTTTTATTAGTAATTCAAACGTTCGTGTTAATTCGTTATCGACGCTAACGTTTGCTTGAGAAAAAAGCTTTCAAAAGATTAGAACATTCAGTTTCCATTATACCATTTTGAACAAGTGTAGTCGGATGATAAAGTGATTTTCCAACCGTTCCGGCTCCACGTTTTTCATCGCGCGCTCCGAAAACGATTTTATCAATTTGAGACCAATAGAGTGCCCCTGCACACATGCAACATGGCTCAAGAGTGACATAAAGTGTGCAGCCCTTCAAGTATTTCGCTCCTAAAAATTGTGCGGCGGCAGTTATGGCCTGAATCTCGGCATGCGCTGTAACATCGTTCAAGATCTCAGTTAAATTATGACCCCTTGCAATTATTTGATTTTTTGCAACTATTACCGCTCCAACAGGAACTTCATTTGCATCATAAGCCTTTTGCGCTTCGTCTAATGCTTGCTTCATAAAATAATCATCGTTGTAGGGCGTGAGCATAATCAATTATTTCAGCAAAGGTAATTCTCACAACGCAATGTTCAGAAGATTTGATGGGAAGATATTTAACCGTTTTTCATTTTTAGTTCATTTGTGAAGTGAATTTTTTAGACATTATTATTGCAATACCTCTTGTTTACGGAGCATATAAAGGCTTTCGTAATGGATTCATTATGGAAATTTTTACCATTTTGGCGCTGTTTGTTGGTCTTTATGCCGCTTTTACCTTTTCCGATCAGCTCACCGGGATGTTTGTTGACACTCAACATGAAGAGCCTGAATACTTGCCGCCGCTTATATTTATTGTCTTACTAATAGGTGTTGGATTTGGTGTGTACTTTGCTGGAAAAGCACTCGAGAAGGTCATCAAAGCGGCTATGCTCTCCACACCCAATAGAATTGCAGGAGGAATCATCGGAACAGCAAAGTTTTTATATTTTACAGGTAGTATGCTGATGTTCATGACCTCGATGGATAAAGACGAAAAATTTATTTCTTCTGATACGAAAGAAAACTCCTTGCTTTATAGATTTTCTACCGAATTTGTTTCTAAAACAATCCCTGGTGCAACCGAAACATATTTGTATAAATTTCA
>DORI01000034.1:5610-6565 GCA_003512365.1 Crocinitomicaceae bacterium
TCGAAAGAAGATATCATAAAAGCAAGAGAACTAGCTGAAAAATACAATATTTCTGAAAAGGAAGCTATTGAAATCATTAAAAAAAGCAAATGAAAATAGTCTTAGCATTCTTTTTATTGATTACCTCAAGTTCATTTGGTCAATTCTGGAAAAAACCCGAACCCAAAACCGTCATTCGAACAGGACCTTATATTGGAATTCAAGCTGGTCGCTATTATACGCTTGAAGCGGGAATGGAACGGCAATGGAAAAAGGGAAAGTGGAAAAATTCCACCACAATGGCTATTCATGGCGGCGCCAATGCGGCTATAGGTCTAGAACAACAAGCCTTAAGAACCATTGTAGGATTCGATATGGGGACATGGTATAAATCTGGCGCCTTTGGATTTACGTATGGAATAGCTGGAAATCTACGAGCAGATCTCCATGAAAATTACATGGCTGGCCTCACTCCTTCGATTGGTTTCAAAGTGCTGCAATTGCATTTATCAACTGGTTATCAAATTCTAACTCCAATCTCGGGGGTTCGTTTTCCAGTAACAACACTCTTTCTTGGGGCAAGGTATGTTTTTGTAACCGATAAAGAGGTGAAGTCTAAGAAAAAAGACAAATAAGTACTTTTGGTTAAAGGTTTTCAATTCCTCATTTTCTTCCTTAACTTTGCGAAAAATATTTGTGTATGAGTGCTTACGATGTTGTTATTATTGGTTCTGGACCTGGTGGATATGTTTCGGCAATTCGATGTGCCCAATTGGGTTTAAAAACAGCAATTATTGAAAAATATTCCACACTCGGTGGTACTTGTTTGAATGTTGGATGTATTCCATCAAAAGCGTTATTAGATTCTTCCGAGCACTTCCACAATGCCACTCATAATTTTGCTGAGCATGGCATAGAAGTCAAGGGACTCAAAGCTAATATTACACAAATGATTCAGCGTAAAAACGAAGTGGTG
>DORI01000167.1 GCA_003512365.1 Crocinitomicaceae bacterium
TCATAAATAAATCTGGAATCCACAGTGCGAAGAACAAATCCCTTGCGCGTTGTTCTTCTTTCCCGTGATTTTTCTTAAGGTCAAGAAAATCAAAGACATCGGCATGCCACGGTTCTAAATAAATCGCAAAAGATCCTTTTCTTTTGCCACCACCTTGGTCTACATAACGGGCAGTATCATTAAAGACCCTCAACATAGGTATAATTCCGTTGGAAGNNTTGTTCCTTTAATGTAAGAGCCTGTAGCTCGTATGTTGTGGATCGATAATCCGATGCCCCCAGCCGCTTGAGAAATTTGTGCACATGCGGTAAGCGTGTCATAAATACCAACAATACTATCCTCCTTCATGGTCAAAAGAAAGCACGACGACATTTGTGGCTTAGGCGTACCTGCGTTGAAAAGCGTCGGAGTGGCGTGAGTAAACCATCCCTCCGACATTAAATTATAGGTTTTAATAGCAGACTCGATATCCGCTTTGTGAATTCCTAAAGCTACCCGCATCAACATATGCTGCGGACGCTCCGCAATACTTCCTTCCAACTTCAATAAGTAAGACCGAGTAAGGGTTTTAAACCCGAAATAATCGTATCGAAAATCGCGGTCGTAAATGATGCTTGAATCCAGCAATTCCTTATTATTTCGAATCACCTCGTACACATCATCCGCCAATAAGGAAGCATTTTGACCAGTTTTTGGATCGGTGTAATAATATAAGTCGTGCATGACCTCCGAAAAAATCTTCTTGGTTTCTTTATGTAAGTTGGAAACGGCAATGCGAGAAGCCAAAAGGGCGTAATCAGGATGTTCTGTAGTTTTCGCCGCTGCAACTTCTGCGGCTAAATTATCCAAATCCGTGGTCAAAACGCCGTCGTACAAACCTTCAATTACCTTGATGGCCACCGCTTCAGGGGAAACAATGGGATCTAATCCATAACACATTTTAACCACACGTGCGGTGATTTTATCAAATTTAACGGCCTCCTTGCGTCCGTCACGCTTAATCACATACATCTTTTTCTCTTTTTTACATTTAATGACTAAAACTCTTCATCTAAACTGAAACGCTGTGTTTCTTTTTCACCTAATACGCTCGCTTTTTGATACTCTCCAACTCTTCTTTCGAAGAAATTTGATTTTCCTTGGATGGAAATCATCTCCATAAAATCAAACGGACATGAAACATTATAAATTTTCTCGTTCCCAAGCTCTACCAGTAAACGGTCGGCCACAAATTCAATATATTGGCTCATCAAATCGCTGTTCATGCCAATCAATTTAACGGGAAGTGCCTCTGTAATAAATTCTTTCTCTATAGCCACCGCGTCGCGTATGATTTCCTCTATTTGTGTTTTGTGTAACTTGTTCACAAGGTGGTTGGAGTATAACAAACAGGCAAAATCACAGTGCAAACCTTCATCTCTTGAAATTAGCTCATTGGAGAAGCATAAGCCCGGCATTAAGCCGCGCTTTTTTAACCAAAAGATGGAGCAGAAAGAACCTGAAAAGAAGATACCTTCTACGGCAGCGAATGCGACAAGCCTTTCGGCAAAACTTCCCTTCTCAATCCAACGAAGGGCCCATTCGGCTTTTTTCTTTACGCAATCTAGGGTATCAATGGCATTGAACAAGGTGGCTTTCTCTTTAGAATCTTTGATATACGTATCGATCAACAAAGAATAAGTTTCAGAGTGGATGTTCTCAATAGCAACTTGAAATCCATAAAAAAACTTAGCCTCGGTGTATTGTACTTCCGACAAGAAGTTTTCCGCTAAATTTTCATTGACGATACCGTCTGATGCAGCGAAAAACGCCAGAACATGTTTAATAAAGTGTCTTTCGTCGTCGTTCAATTGTCCCCAATCCGTTAAATCTTGAGAAAGATCAATTTCTTCCGCGGTCCAAAAACTGGCCTCTGCTTTTTTATAAAAATTCCAAATGTCGTTGTGCTCGATCGGAAATAGCACAAAACGATTTTTGTTTTCTGTTAATATGGGCTCCATTTTATTAATATTTAGTTTACCGTTTCTTAATCTTTAAATTTTTATTGACAAAGACTTTTCCCTATAGAAAGAAGGCAAGTTTAAGCCGTAAATTCATCTTAACCTTTCTTTGTGCGGAAGCAATTTATTTGCTTAATTTTCGTTTCAAAAGAAGCATATTTATTTTTTGATGAATAGATTGAGGATGTCATCTGTGAAAATACTACTCCATATAAACCTACTCCAAATAAAAGTAAAAGGTAATTTTTTTTCATGTTTTTTTTTTTAGTTTAGAATTACTCAAATATAAAAAAAAGGGCCGGAAAAACCGACCCTTCACAACTATTTCTTCAAAAATTATTTTTTAACAACAACTTTTTCAGTAGATGTAACTGAACCATTAGTAACAGTTACATAATAAACTCCGTTGTTCAAACCTGTTGTATTGATTGACGTTGATAAGTCATTCAATTCAGTAGATTTTACTAATTTTCCTGCAACATCAGTTACAGTTATTGTTCCTTCGGTTAATGTTGAAGAAACTGTGATAACATCTGACGCTGGATTTGGATAAACCGATAAATTAACTGTGTTAACTTCCTCAACATTTGCCGGAGAGAAGTTCATTCTTACCATTGGAGTTGAAGTTGTGTAATACCAAGTTTGGTCAGTCATATCAAAATAGAAAGACGTTTGAGCTTCAGAAACTCCTGCTGTACCAACCACTAAGTCATTAGAAGCACCAGCATCACCATTTGAACCAGCAACCACTAAATACGATTCGTTAGCATTAAGTGTAACTGGAGCACTCAACGGCAATGAAATTGTTTGACCTAAGTTTGCAGCCGTTAATGTATATGGTGCAGATTCATCAACAAAAACGAAATCACCAGTAGTCGCATCGATAGAATATAATTTCACGTAAATTTCCGCACCTGCTACAGCTGCAGCATTTACGAATAAATCGATGGTAGATAAATCAGCAGAAGCATACATATCGAATATGTTACCTACTTCAAAACCTTGACCTTGGTTGTAAGAACCAGAAGCCACAGTTCCCAAATCTCTTGCATAAATGTTATTGTTCACAGAGATTGTAGCAGCGTTTGTGATGGCATTATTAGCAGGAGCCGCATCTGTTGCTGAAGATGTAACCGCTAAATTCACCACGTGATTTGCAACTGTTGATGGAGGAGTTAATTGAGTTGTTGCATCCAATGTGTCAGTTGCTCCATTAGCTAAAATACCCGGTGCAGAAGTTCCTGTGTATGCTCCACTCGTTAACGCTGCAGTAAAAACGACATCATTTTGTGTAATTGCACCAAGGTTTGAAACAATCCCTGAGAAATCGATTGGAGCAATTTGTGCCAAAGGAATTTTGTAGTATGGTAAACGTGCTCCCCAGAAACCTGTTGAACCCCAATATGCACCAACAATGGCTAAATCATAATCATCTGGTTCCATAAGTTTAACATCATCAACAGCCCAAAACCAGTCATATTGACCTGTGTACTTGAAACCGATATGTACAGCAGCTTGACCACCAATTACTGATGATAAATCTATTTGAACCTGTGCAGGGTTTGTGGTGTTTGTATTAACAGTTTGATTAGCATTCACTTCTACCTCTCCCCATGTCGCACCACCATCTAAACTGTAAATA
>DORI01000104.1:0-4034 GCA_003512365.1 Crocinitomicaceae bacterium
CTCCTTTTAATAGGTTTTCTGTAATTTCTCGATTCCATTCAGAAACAACAATGCCGACGTTAAAATCGGCACAGTTGGTATAATTGGATTTATCAAAAGATGACAAATTTTTTAATGAAGTTGCCATGGAATTATTTTACCTTGGTATTGGCAGCTCTTGCGACGTAATAGTCAATTCGTTTAAGCTGACCAAATTCTTTGTAATTATCTTTAATTTTTTTGTAACAATTCGTTGCCTCCTCAAATTGATTTAATTTTTCAGCGATTAAACCTGCTTTAAATAAAAATATAGGTGTAGTAAATTCATTCGTATTCGTATTTGCAGCCAATGTGTATTGCTCGAACGCTTCGGATAATTTACCTTGTTCACTATAACAGTCTCCAAGTAAACCTATTTTAAATACAGACAAATAAGTGTCTTCTGGTTCAATCTTTTCTAAAGAAGTAATTGCTTTATCGAATTGACCTTTGTTCATATATTGACGAGCAAGTATGAATTCAGCAGGTAGAGCTCCGGTATACCCATCAAACTCCTCAATTTTAGCTTCTAGTGTTTTTATGTTTTTATCTGTTCTTGAAGAAGAATCAGCATAGTTTAAAGTTTCGAAATAAATTTCTTTTGAAGCTTCTTCGTTTGGTAAATAAACGAATTGGTAATAAACAAACACGCCAAGAAGAAGTACAACTACACTTCCTGACAGAATGGAGATAAGTCTAAACTTTTTATCTGACTTAAATTTCGACTTCAACGATGAAAAACTAAAATCTTCAAACATGTTTTTTTAATTAGTTTGCAAAAGTAGTGATTTTATTCGATTTTTATAGTGTTTGTGGTAAAGAAAATTGACAGTATTTTATTGTGGCTCCCAATTTAGAAAATAATTTCTCGTAATGTGTTTTTATGAGCAAGTCATCTTGAAGCAATTGTGGTAATTCATTGTTTTCTTTGTAAATGTCCCAAGATTTGAAAACTAATGGATATTTATATTCTTCGATTTGTTCAATTGTAAATTCAAATAGAAGGTCAGAATCAGTCTTCACATGAATAATTCCATTAGGTTTTAAAAAGCGAGAATATCGTTCAATAAAAATTCTAGAGGACAATCTTTTTCTAGGTTTTTTAGGTTGTGGATCAGAAAAGGTAAGCCAAATTTCATCGACAGAATTTGGAGTAAAACATTCTGTAATAAAATCTATTCTTGTACGAAGAAAATGCACATTCCCTATATTATTTCGGATGGCGTCGCGTGCGCCAATGTAAATTCTATTTCCTTTTAAATCTGCTCCAATAAAGTTCTTTTGGGGATATCTTTTGGCAAGACCGACCGTATATTCTCCCTTTCCACAGCCTAACTCTAATACAATAGGATTTGAATTTCCAAAGTGTTCGCTCCATAAAGGAATTTTGTTTTCTCCTTTGTAATGAAACTCAGTTACGTTATCGAAGCCTTTTATGGCCTCAAAACGCATCAATTTATCTTTGCCCATTATAAACTTAATCCGCTAATTGAGTTCATCATTTGCGCTAATGCATTTTGAGATTTGTCTTTAAATTGAATCTCAAGCGTGAATTTATCTCCTTCAACTTTAAACTTTAAAATACTCAATTTGGCGATGATTTTCATCGCCTGTTCAGGTAAATTAAGTTCATTTAAAGGAAGTTTTTGGATATCCACAAATCCATTAATTGGGTAATTACCAAAGTCTTCAGCTCCTTCAGGTAAGGTGAGAGAACCTTTGCCAGGTGCATTTTCGGCTCCACTGTAGCCATACAGAATATTGCCTTTATTCTCAACTGTAAATCCGCCCGTTTTAGCCATTTCTAAAGGCTCCTTTAGTTTTTCTAGTAACATTTTTCCGGCACCTAATTGGAAATTGACATTCGGAACGAAACCATAACCGTCACCTTTCAAGAAGGCAGCAATACCAAATCTACCATTGAATACAGTCGAAAACCCTTCCGCTCTAATTCTATTAAATTCAAGTAATTCGCCAGCAGATAATTTGCTTTCTATTTCACTCATGCTCGATTTTAAATAAGAATCAAGTATTTTTTGAATTTGGTCTACATCCAAGTTCATGGCAAGTGCAGCTGTTGGTGAACCAGACCCTAGCGTTGAAACGATTTCCTTGGAATCAGATTTTGTAATTCTCCATTTCGACATGGCAGGAGACAAAATATTTTCTGATGTTAATACAATTTTACCATTTTCGAAATTGAAATTTGTTGTGTTAAAACATCCTTTCAAATCAGATTCCAATTGCTGAGTTTCGCTGTTCGAAATATTAAGTCCTTTTAGCACAGAACTAACCGATTTTCCCATGTCGTAGGTTAGCATAAAATCTGAGTTCGAGGCCATAATTTTATTTACAATTTCCGATGATTTTCCTTCCGTCATTAATTTTGATGCTGATTTTAGTTGCTCAATTCCTACTTGATTACTGTCATTTAAATCCACCATTACCATCATGCAATCATCGAAAAGAGCGAAAGTTCCGTTGTTTTCTTGCGCGTAATCTATACCGTCAGCATTCTTGAATCTTACACGGACCTCTTTTTCAAGCTGACTTTTTATTTCTGACTTATTTTTAATCGCGATAAAGGCATAGGCAAATCCATTGAATTTCAAATTTGAGATATTTGAAATATCGTAGGGATTAAAATCATTTATATTTTGTTCATTAACTTCAACAGCAAAATAGATAGGCGAATCTTGATTCAAAGCTGCCATTTTTGTAATGAATGGATCGATAACCGCGTTAACAAGTGAATTTTTTTTGTAATCAGATTTCCCTAAAATTTGAAACATATTTATATGACCAAATGCAATAATATTTCCCCTACTGCTTATGAAATTGGAAACTTTTGATGTAATGGCACTTCCGGAACTTGCTTTCTCCGAATTTTCTTCAGAGCCACAGGAAAACAAGAAGAAAAGTATGGCGGGGATTAAAAAAATCTTTTTGTACATAATTAAATTATTTTGAATCAAAATTAACGATTTAATTAGTTAATAAACATAATTGTTAAGTATAGTTTTAACTAGTTAATAACTATTTTTTTTACCCCAGAGTTATTAGCAGTGCTGTAAAACAGGAAGTACACGCCCGACTTACTAAACGATATAACGTCAGTATTATTTCGTATCCCTTCGATTTCTAACGCACCTTGAGTATTGTATATTTTGATATTTACTGGACCAATTTTCGATAATAATCTAAATGAATTTTCATCTAACTGTGCAAATAATGGATGAACATCAGATTCATTAAGTTCACTTGCATGGATTGTAATAGACTCCTCATGAGTTGTTGTTCCACATGGCCCTGATGCTGTTAGCGTCACGGTGTAAATTCCTGGGGTATTGTATACATGCAAAGGTTGTTGATCTTGAGATAAGTTTCCATCACCAAAATCCCATGACCACGTGTTTACGTGATCAAAATCGGGAACAAACGCTACTGAATTACCCGATACATTAAAAGTAAATGTGGCATATGTTAAACTGTCCGGTGATACTAAATTCCAAAGATTCAAACTATCCACAACCGAAAACGAAGCTACTTCTTGCAAAATACTTGCTGTGTTTACATCTAATCCGGCAATGTAAGTGGCACCAATGGATGACTTTCGAAACAATGAAGAATAAAATACACATGCACTCAAATAGGTGCCAGCAAGTGAAGAAATAGAGCGGTTGAGAACAAGGATTTACGTTGGGCAATAGCTAANNAAATAGGTGCCAGCAAGTGAAGGGTGGGATCCATCGCCGCTATATAAATTTATACTTGGGTGATTATCTCTGATAAATTTCCAAGCGGACCCTACAGCTGCTATGGATGCATTTGAACTATCCGCTATTCGCAAATAAGCATCTCTCAGACGTTTATTCATTTTATCAAATGTATTGATAGAATCCCATTGCGGATCTCCATTCTGTCTTCCCCAAGTCATAAAGTACAATACTTGTGAGCAAGAGTTGTTATCATACACAGAGTCAGCTAACTGAATGGCATAGGGTAGTGTAGAAGTA
>DORI01000104.1:4091-6208 GCA_003512365.1 Crocinitomicaceae bacterium
AAGAACAACGAAATCCCAATTGCTCTGGTGAATTTTAGCAAAAGTAATAGGGTCATTGGTATGAGCTTGGAATGTATATCCTCCGTTGGTTTTAGAATCCACATAAATGAAATCACCTTTGGATTGTGTGAGATTCATCAGTACGGAAGGTAGGTCATTTGTGTAGACGTAACTATTTCCAATGAATAACACCGAAACTGAATCTTGCGAAAAAGAAAAATATGTTGCTGTAAGGGCTAAAAAAAAATGTAATTTCTTCATAATGTTGTAAATTTAACACAAGAAAATAAGAAATGAAGATTTGTACTTTTTTCGTTGTCCTTTTAATTGCTAATTTTTTAAGACCTCAATTTAATTTTTCTTTTAAAGATAGCATACCTGTTAGTGTTTTTGGTGTAGATCTTCAATTTCCTTGGGCAGGTGGACTGAATAATACTCAATTTTCAGATTTGGATTTTGATTATGACGGTGATTTAGATTTATTAATTTTTGATAGAAGTTCTGATCAAATTAGATTGTTCGAAAATTTAGGAAATAACTACGTTCCTTATTTTAATGCAAGCGCATTATTTCCTTCCGATATTCGTTACAGGTTGTTTTCGATTGATTACAATCAAGATGGTAAAAATGATTTGTTTACCTATGGAATTGGGGGGATTAAGGTTTATAAAAACATTGGAAATAGTTCAACAGGATTGCAATGGTCTGTTGCCAAAAACTTATTGTATTCAGACAATTGGGGAACATTGCTCAACCTTTATGTAAGTTCATCGGATATTCCTGCAATTGTGGATGTTGATTTGGACGGAGATATTGACATTCTCACTTACCATATTAGTGGAGAATATTTACAATACCACAAGAATTTAAGTCAAGAATTATATGGTCATTCTGATTCTCTTCAATTTGAACTAAGAAATGAATGTTGGGGAGGATTTCGTGAGGATGTAAATTCAAATAGCGTTTTTCTAAATGACCAAACCCCTCCGTGTCAGGGAGGTAATGTGCCTAATCCAGAGTTTAAACCAAACGATCAACTTAAGGCGCATGCTGGATCTACTGTTTTGGCTTTTGATTACGATGGTTCGGGAGTCAAGGATTTACTTTTAGGAGATGTTGCGCATCCAAATTTGATCTTATTGACGAATGGAGGAGCAACCGTTAATTCTAATTCCTTGATTATTAATCAGGATTCAAATTTCCCTTCTAATTCAATTCAGGCAAACATTCAGTTGTTTCCTGCTTCTTTTTGGTTAGATGTTGATTTTGACGGCAATAAAGATCTCTTGGTAGCGCCTAATGCTAAAAATGTCTCTGAGAATGAAAAAAGCGTCTTGATGTATAAGAACACAGGAACGAATAGTGCGAATAATTTTGTCTTTCAGACAAAAGCATTTTTGCAAGAAGACATGATTGAACACGGTACAGGTTCCATTCCTGTTTTCTGTGATATCGACAATGACGGGCTAATAGATATGTTTGTCGCAAATTTTTATGCCTATAAGCCTACTTTATTGAAAGAGTCAAGAATTGCTTTTTATAAAAACACAGGAACGAACACTCAACCCTTTTTCACTTTGGTCGATTCCGATTTTCTCAATTTGGCCTCAAGTCTTTATGGATTAAGAATAATTCCCAGCTTTGGTGATTTAAATGGTGATGGAAAAAAAGATATGATTCTTGGTTTTGAAAATGGTACAATAGGTTTTTTTAAGAATACCAGTGTCGGTTCTTCAATTTCTTTCGCATCACCTGTATTGAACTTGAATGATGCAAACGGATCATTAATTTCTGCTGGTCAATACGCATGTCCTCAATTAGTTGATTTGAATAAGGATGGGGTTTTAGATTTGGTTCTAGGTAAAAAAACGGGAGAAATATTATATTATCGGAATACGAGTGGCACCTCTTTTAATTTTATTTTAGAAAATTCTCAGTTGGGAATGATAGATGTCGCAACAGACACGCCTGATGGTTACGTAGTTCCTCATTTTTTTGAGCATTCAGATTCGTTATTTTTATTGGTTGGTTGTGCAGATGGCAAGTTGAGATATTACAAAAATATAAGTGATAGTCTTAATCAAGGTCAATCATTTCAGCAACTTTCAGATGATTAT
>DORI01000240.1:0-327 GCA_003512365.1 Crocinitomicaceae bacterium
GCTACGATTTCTTTTGCTTGTTTTTTCGTTGCCACGAACAAAACTTTCTTACCTGATTTCGCAATTTGCTTCATAGCAGCACATGCTTGGTCAAGGTGAACAATTGTTTTATTCAAATCAATGATGTGGATACCTTTTTTCTCCTCAAAAATGTAAGGAGCCATTGCTGGATTCCACTTTCTTTTCAAGTGTCCGAAATGAACACCCGCTTCTAATAATGTTTCAAATGATAATTTAGACATATATATGTGTTTACGTTCCTAATTAAATCATCAATACTGGAGGGTGGAAAAAACCAAGGTGCTCCTGTATTTGGATGCTAAACAA
>DORI01000240.1:346-5293 GCA_003512365.1 Crocinitomicaceae bacterium
GGATCACGAGTCATCAAACCTTCAACCTTTAATAACGGTTTATAATCTGCAGAAAGTTCGACAAGGGCTCTTGAAATTCCCAAGCGAATTGCTTCGGCCTGTCCATTAATTCCACCACCTGCAACATTTACTTTAACATCGTATTGACCTACTGTGTTTGTAAGTTGAAACGGTTGATTAATCTTTGCTTGAAGAACATCAATTGGAAATGCTTCAGTCATTCCTTTTTTATTTACAGAAATGTTTCCCTTTCCTTTAGTTAGGTATACACGAGCTACTGCTGTTTTTCTTCTTCCTAATGCGTTGATTACTTCCATTCTATTTATTTAAGTGTATCAAGATTCAATACTTCCGGTTGCTGTGCCTCATGTTTGTGAGCAGTTCCAGAGTAAACTTTTAAATTCGTATATAATTTTCTTCCAAGAGCATTTTTAGGCAACATCCCTTTAACTGCTTTTTCAATTAAACGCTCTGGATGATTTTTTAACATTTCTTCAGCAGAAGTAAAACGCTGACCACCTGGGTAACCAGAAAATCTAACGTACTCTTTGTTCATCAATTTTGTACCGGAAAAAGCTACTTTTTCAGCATTGATAACAATTACATTGTCTCCGCAATCAGCGTGAGGAGTATAACATGTTTTATATTTTCCACGAATAACTTTCGCGATTTTACTAGCTAAACGCCCTACAGGTTGTCCTTCTGCATCAACAACAAACCACTTTTTGTTAGCTGTCTCAGTATTACCTGATAATGTCTTGTAACTTAATGTGTTCACGGTAAATTTTGTTTAAAAAATTATACTTTTCCCTGAAATTAGGGGTGCAAAGATAACGTAATTCTTTTAACTAACAAAGGAATAATAAAAAAAAGCTACTATTTCTTTTTAAAGGCATTTATAGCATTTCGTGTAAACTCACTCAAGACTAATTTACCACTGATTTCTGCTCGTTCTAAGAGTAATTCGTTCCAATGATCTGTGCCTTGCCAAAACACTTTTTTCAACAAATGCATCGCTTCAGGATTCGATTTTGCCAATTGTTGTGAAAGCCTGACAATCTCTTTGTCCAAATCTGCTTCGTTGTCAAAAACATCCGTATAAAGACCCTTTTTCTTCGCCCAATCTGCGGATCTCCATTCCGTTGCATTAATAGCTAATTCACTCATTGCAGACAATCCAATTTTTCTTTCAACGGCAGGACCGACAACAAATGGACCTATTCCAACGGCCAATTCAGAAAGTTTTATTTCTGCGTGCTTTGTTGCTAAACAATAATCTACTGCCGAGGCTACTCCTACTCCTCCTCCAACTGCTTTCCCTTGTACGCGGCCAATAATTAATTTAGGGCAAGTTCTACACGCATTGATTACATGGGCGAATCCGGAAAAAAAAGCTTTTCCCGTCTCAAAGTCATTAATTGAAATGAGTTCATCAAAGCTTGCGCCCGCACAAAATGCCTTTTCTCCTTCAGATTTTAGTATTATTACTTTAACCGCATCATTTTTTCCAAGTTCTGTAATAGTTTCCGCGAGTTTTCTTAAAATTTTACCCGGTAAAGAATTACTCATTGGATGACCAAATGATATGGTCCCAATACCGTTCTCTGAAATATCAAAATTTACAAAACCCTGATCTGTGGCTGCGTTCATCTCTTCCTTATTTTAACACAAAACTATCTTCTCCTATCAAAACTCCTTCGCAATACAGTTTTACACGGTAAGTTCCTTTATCTATAGCATCACTATTCACATCATAATAAATAGTAACATCAAGCGCTTGGTTATTGTAATCAACATCTTTTTTATCAGAATATGCTAAAGATCCTACATCTGTGGAAACAATATTTGAGGACCTTGACTGAAGTACTTGACCATTTGGAGAAGTAATAGACATGTACACCGTTTTTCTACCTGCAATTGCGAGCACATTTTCTTGAAGTGTAAAACTCGATTTCAGCTGATAAACTTTTTTTGCTCTATCCGTAGCTTCTGTAGTGTTGTTGGTTTTCATTCTTAATGCGCCAGAGTTGATGTTGTATGCTCTCAATTTACTACCTTTTTTAACTTGCTCACCTTTTTCCTCCGCCTCTTTTTTGTAATTATCTCTCTCAGTCGATGTTTCATTTAGTTTCGTAGAAGTTTCATCTAAATCAATTTCCAAACGCTTATTCATAGTATAGAGCGAATCGATTTGCCGAACATAACCTCTCATGATACCTTTCAAGGTTTCATTTTCCTTTCTTAATTTCGACAACTCTCTGGCAGAAAGTCTTTTATTTTTATCTAATTGATTCATCAAATCTAAAATTTCTGCCTTTTGCGCATTCAATGAATCTGATTTACTCGAATCTTTTTCAATAAGGTCGTCATATGTCTGTAGCATAGCTTTCAAATCTTTTCTCATGTCATCAGAAACCTCTCCTACATATCCAGCCATCATTTGTTCCATATCCTTCAATTCACTTTCAAGAAGGGCATTTTGATTAGCACAATCCTCGTTTAATGTCTTCGTATCTGACCACTTGTAGGCAACAAAGGCTAAACCGCCCAAAAGGAGCATTATTAATATTAAATAAATTAATCCGTTGGAGGAGTTTTTGGAAGTTTCTTCACTCATAAGACTTTATTTTTATCAAAATTACACAATATTAGTTTGTAATAATGCTAAAAATTCTGAAAAGTAACAGGCCGCACAAAGCGGTAAATACTTTTCTGACCAACTGCAGTAAAACGCGAATCACTACTGCTGGGGTATGGTCCGCCATGATGCATTGTTGAAAGCACATTCACGCCTGTCGGTACACCATTTAAAATTAGTCGCCCACATTTTTTTCGAAGTATTGAAATCACCATAGGCAATGCTTGATCGTGCTCGTTTGCAATAATTGTGCCTGTCAATTGTCCATTTAAACTTGAAAGTAATGCCACCAAATCGCGCTCATCACAATATTCAACTAGCAAGGCCAATGGGCCAAATGCTTCTTCATGGAAACAACTATTATCAATGAACGATTTAGTTGATACTTTTAATAGAACTTTTTCTCCGCTTATAGAATTACTTCCGGATTGTCTAAGCAAAACATCTGCTTCCGTTTGTTTTGAAAGAGAATTCACACTTTTTTGATAGCGATCATGAATAATTGGATGTAGCATATGAAAATGAGGCTTTTGCGCTATTGCATAAATTAATTTCTCCTTAAAAATTTCTCCATGTTCGTTTTTAGGATAAATAATGAGTCCGGGTTTTGTACAAAATTGACCTGCATCGTTCGTGATGGATACAGCCAAGAGGTCAGCATATTTTTGTTCATTATTTTCCAGTTCTTTAGAGCATAAAACTACTGGATTTAAACTCCCCATTTCGGCAAAAACAGGTATTGGGCATGGTAAAGCAGCACAAAGATCCATTAAATAACGACCCACAGACTGAGAACCGGTGAATCCAACTGCATCAATCTGACCGGAAAGCAGAATAGACTTTGTTACGGAATTGCTGTGATTATCAGTATAATGTATATAAAAACCCGGAGACAACGACAATCTACTCAGTGATGTTTCTATTAATTTTGCCACAAACAAGCTTGTACCAATGTGATATGGATGTGCTTTGTATATAACTGGACAACCTGCAGCAAGTGCCGAAACGACATCGCCTCCAATTGCTGAATAGGCCAAAGGAAAATTACTAGCCCCAATAACTAAAACCTTGCCTATTGGCTCGTTACTTCTTTTAAAAGAAATTTCTTTTCCGTTAATTACCTTTTTTTCAAATTCTTCGTTGAGATTACCGTTTTTGAGAAAAGAGGCAAAATGCTCGAGCTGATAGATGACTCTTTCAAATTCAATATTAAATCTTTTTTCATTTAATCCACTTTCGCGGCAATACAAGGAACGCAACTCGTCTTTTCCAGATTGAAGAGCTATAATAATTTCATTGAAAAGAGAAATTCTTAATTCGATGGAGAAATCGGCGAAACCAGCCTCATTTGTTGTTGCTTGATCCAGTTTCTGAAGTACACTATCAATTGAGTCCGGATAATATGCAACTGCATCATTCTCGAGAGTGTAATGATTGAATGTATTGAAAAAACTAGTTGGCAACGCTCAACGAAAAGTGATAAGCCTCCATAATTTGATTTACCAACATTTTTTTACATGCCTCATCAACAAGCGCGTGAGCTTCTTGCTCGTTAGAGGCTTCCACAAATAAACTAATGTGCTTTCCAATTCTCACTCCCTCAATGGAAGACAACCCTATGGTTTTCATTGAATTTGTTACAGCTTTACCCTGAGGATCTAACAAAGCATCGTGAGGCATTACATCTATTTCTGCTTTAAATTTCATTTTTTATGAGTTAAAATTCGTTGTAAAATTGATAAACCGATATACAAAATTAGAATAATTGGCAGAGACCACAATTGAAAAATCGGTATACTTATTAACGATAAACCAACAAGTGAAAAACGGAATGCATTTTCTTTGAAATTTAAGGTTTTAAATTTTAATGCAATCAAGTTTATTGGGGTCATCATTAAAGGTGAAAAAACAAAGACAATTCCTGCCAAAGAGTAACAATCAAATAAGGCATGAACAACTAAAGGCTGAATCGAAAAATCAAGAAAATAAAAATAGAAAAACAAAGGAAAAAATATAACAAAATGAATACTGATTTTAGTATTAATAATGATTTAATAAAAAATAAGGTATTATTTCTAGATACTCCAAATCCAGTTAAACCAATACCAGAAAAGAAAACAAAAAATTTTGATTCTAAAGAAGAAGCTAGTCTTGATTTTATTGATGACGATGAACCGGTAAAACCTAAAAAAGTAATTAAAAAAGTTAATAATGAGGAAGTAAATGGTGCTAAAGAAAAAGTAAAGGGTGCTAAAGAAGAAGTAAAGTGTGCTAAAGAAGAAGTAAAGGGTGCTAAAGAAGAAGTAAAG
>DORI01000089.1:0-950 GCA_003512365.1 Crocinitomicaceae bacterium
ATTGCTTCCACCTCTTGCATGATGTGAGTGGATAAAATAACAGTTTTTTCTTTTCCTACCCGCTTAATGAGCGCGCGAATTTCCGCAATTTGGTTGGGGTCAAGGCCTGTAGTTGGTTCATCAAGGATCAGTACATCTGGGTCGTGTATGAGTGCTTGCGCAAGACCCACACGCTGCTTGTAACCTTTTGACAACATTCCAATTTTTTTGTTCTGTTCTACCTCCAACCCAACGGCCTCAATCATTTCATCAACGCGCTGTCGAACATTTTTTATTTTATAAATTTTTCCAATAAACTCAAGGTATTCGCGCACATACATGTCGGTATACAACGGATTATTTTCCGGTAAATAACCAATTACTTTTCGTGTTTCTAAATTGTCTACATCTACTTTTTGACCATTGATGCGCACTTCGCCGCTACTGGCATGAATGTATCCCACCATTATCTTCATCGTGGTGGATTTACCCGCTCCATTTGGACCAAGAAAACCCACGATTTCCCCTTTATTGACACTAAAAGAAATGTCGTTAACGGCCGCTTGCTCCCCGTAGTATTTGCTAAGATTTATGACTTCAATAGACATGGCACGAATTTACAAATTTAGACTTGCTTACTTTCATGGTTTGCTGAGGATTTTTTGATAACGCGTGAGGTCTGTTAAAATTTCTTTCGCTTTCTGTAGTATCGGGTCATTTTTAAAGGAGTCAACCGTTCTGCCATTCTGGTAGTAGTATCGCGAAACAATTTCATTTTCGAGCATTTGGCGAATTTCTTCTTGAAATTTATCCAAGTCTCGCTCTTTGGAAGGTGTTAGCTTCGTGAGCATGGCCTGATATTCAGTTTCAATATCTTTGAAGTAACCCTCTTTTTCAGCAGTTGTTTTGATTTTCTTTAATTGTTCTTCGGAAGTAGTTGAATAATCGAAGTTTTGTTTCATCACGTATTG
>DORI01000089.1:973-2867 GCA_003512365.1 Crocinitomicaceae bacterium
GCAAATTCTGTGGCGTAATTGAAAATCAAGTCTTTGGTAATCATTTGAACAGAAAGTTTACTAAGTTCGGGAAGTTCAACTTTAACGTCTGGCTCTATTCCTCGACCGTCTTTCACTACTCTACCATTTTTTGTTTTAAAAGTTTTGAGAAGCGAGTCTGCAATTTCTTTTGGTTTACTTCCTGTCTCCTTGTCATAATACTCTAATCGTTGAACACATCTTCCTGAAGGCGTGTAATATTTTGCGATAGTAACTTTCAATTTTGAGCCATATTTCAGGTCATATGTTCGTTGCACAAGGCCTTTACCAAAGCTCGTTTCCCCAACAATTACTGCGCGGTCCATGTCTTGTAAACTACCCGCGACAATTTCACTCGCCGATGCGGATCCTTCATCAATTAGTACAGTAAGGGGCATGTCAGGTGCAACCGGATCTGTTAGGGTATTGTACATACGGTTGCACCTGATAACACGTCCTTTTGTTGTAACTACCACTTGGTTTTTAGGCACAAAAAAGTTAACAATTTTAACGGCTTCAATGAGTAGGCCCCCACCATTTCCTCGCAAATCTAGCACCAGTTCTTCCATTCCATCTGATTCTAATTTTTGCATAGCACTGTAGACATCTGCTGAAGCTGTTTGCGTAAAACCATTTAGTTTGATATAGCCAATTTTCTTGTCCAACATACCAAAATAAGGCACATCGGGAAGTTTAATTTCGTCTCTTGTAATGGAAATAGTTTTCACACCTTCTCCCAAACGTTCAATTTCAACCTTTATGGTGGTTCCTTTGGGTCCTTTTAGTGCGCTAGAAACATCGTCCGATGGTTTTTTTACCATGGATTTTCCGTCAATTGAAAGTATTTTATCTCCGGCACGCAGTCCATTTTTTTGAGCCGGATTCCCTTCGTAAGGTTCAGCAATGTAGGTGTAATCTCCAATTTGCCTAATGAGCGCACCAATTCCCCCATATTGTCCAGTTGTTAGTAACCGATAATCCTCGATATTTGATTCATGATAATAAACAGTGTAAGGATCAAGTTCTTTAAGCATCGCATCGATGGCTGTTTTTGATAGCGTTGCGGGTTTTGGCTCATCCACGAAATAAAGGTCCAAGTGCTCGTATACTTGGTCCATAATTTCTAAGTTTTTGAGTACCTCGAAGCCTGATGATTGAGCTCTCGATAGAAGCGTACTCAATCCAAAAATTAAAGTAAAAAGTATGTGTTTAGTCATTTTTTAATTTATTTGCGAACATAGAAAGTGCATTTACCAATTTCTGTTCCAGTTGTTTGTAAGGCAAGCGTTGCTGTTGCAGGTACAAGATGCCAACATGCACGCTCGTTTCTTGTTCGGTAAAAATAGCTTTATTTTTCCTTACTATTTCACGCATACAACGTTTCAAGTAATTGCGATCATGAGCTTTCCGAATCATTTTTTTGGGTACAACGAAAAGAAATTTTTGTTCAGCATGCATTTCGACTTTCCTAAAGATCAATTTTATTGGAAAGGACTTTATCGTTTTTCCTTCTTGGAAAAGTGCGTCTATACTGGTCTTCCCACAGAGCTTAAATTCCTTTCCGAAGGTTTGATCCATAGTTATTCGTTTATTTCTTCAAAGTCATCGAAATCGTCTTTTTTAGTCGTTGTTCTTCTACTTCCCATGTACGTTTGAAAATCTACCAGCGGTTTTCCAGAAATCAAGTAATTAAACGCATTCAACATTTTAAGTAACATACTCAACAAGAAAAAGAACCCTATAATCTTAAAAATGAACCCAATAATCACTGTTTTTTCAATTTCGATAATACTTTCCCTAAACCAGTTGGCGATGTTGTTTTCAGCGTATTGAGGGAAAACCAATAATACCAAAAATAAACCAACAGCCAGTGTGA
>DORI01000011.1 GCA_003512365.1 Crocinitomicaceae bacterium
TTCAGATGGTGGAGCAGCACAATATGGATGTGGAAATATGGGAATTTCTCATCAATGTGGAGACATATACTCACGTGATTTGGATTGTCAGTGGATTGACATTACAGATATTGACACTGCTGATTACATACTTGCAATTAAAGTCAATTGGGATCAATCACCGGATGCATTAGGACATATTGAGACGAATTATCAAAATAATTGGGCTCAAGTTTGCATTCGTATTTCGGAAAATAATGGAGTTAAGACTTTTACAGTTTTGCCGAATTGCACTCCTTTTTATGATTGTAACGGAGAAATGTACGGAAATTCTCAACTTGATTGTAATGGAGATTGTAACGGAGGTGTTAAGCGAGGTGATTTAGACCTTAACGGTCAAACTGAAAATCTTGATGTTCAACTTTATTTGGAACATTCTGTCAAAAACAATTTGATTACAATACCTTGTAATGATTTATCGGCTGNNGTTTTTAATTTGAATATCCATGGATATTCAAATTAAAAACCCTTTGAATGAGGTGAAAGGATATGAATTAAAAGTAAGTGGAGCAAAAATAACAGGTGTTTCTAGTTTAATAGATGTGAATCAATTCCCGATGGAGTTGTATTTTGATACTTTAACCAACGAAATTGCTTGTTTATCATTAGTCGACAGTTTGATTCCAAAATATACTGACTTTACTCCAATTTTAAGGGTATACCTAACAGACATGTCAAATGAAATTTGTTTAGATTCTGTGATTAGGATATTGAATAAACAACTTGAACCGGTTAACATTCAGGTTGCAAATACATGCGTAGAGTCATTGAGCTCAAATGTGATGGAGCAAACTCAATCATTTTTGATTCAAATTTATCCGAATCCATCAAAGGATTTAATTACTATTACCTTACCAAAGATTAATGAGGCAATGGAGTTGAATATAGTCGATGCATACGGTAAAGTTGTCTTCAATCATACGATTACAAATTCGGATGAACTGAAAGTGAAAACATCTTCATTTGATGCGGGTATTTATACGATTCAATTAAATGCTGACAAATTCAGTGGCTTTAAACGCTTTATCAAATTGAATTAAATGATACATTAAAGATTGTATTTACACTACAATAAGTGCTAAGAAAATCAAGATTAGTTTTTTGTGAGCCCAAATAATTTTGTTAAATGAATTTTATTTGGATATCCTAATTATTCTGGGTTGTCTGCATTGAATTTCAAAAAAATATTTTCCATTATTTTTTTATTTCCTATTCATATGGCTTTTCGGATTTCGCCCCGTTTTTTAAAGGAGTTTTGGCTTCCATTTTTTTGTTTGTCAATTTTACAAAATATTTTTTAAGAACTATCAAAGTTGTCCTTTGGTCGCTCTCTTGTTTGTCCGCTATGTCTATCTAACTTGCCCATAACGGTTTGCAGCTATCCGAAAGGCGGGACTTTTACCACAAATCCCGATAGCTATCGGGATGATTTAAAAAACGAATGATTGTTTACCCACAAAACTTTCTTTGGAACACGAAACCCCGCCTTTTGGGTAGGTTCTGTTATGGTCGTTTTGATTTCTCAATATACATTGATTTCAGGCAATTACTATTTTATTTCAAAGTAATTAGTAAGCCAATTTCCTTCTTGTAAGACAGCTTTTGAATTCATTACTCCAGCTTTATTGTACGTGAATTTAATATTATTAGAATATGAAATGTCAATTGAATTTTCGGAGACTGCAGAGCAGTCACGCTCATTAACACTTGTCACACGCCCGGATTTATCATACTTGAAAAAGTATTCACTTCGTTTCATTCCAATTTGTTCACGCGAAAAATAGATTAGGTTTCCTGACTTATCGTATGCTAAACTGTCAACTTCTACAGGTTGACTCCAATGGTAACCAAAAACCCTTGTCAATCGATCCTTCTCATCGTAATCATATGCAATTATAAGATCTACAATATAATCAAAGTTCGCAACTCCGTCAATAATCGTATCATAGGTAGAAATTTCCTTGTGTAATTGTTCTAATTTCTCGTCAGACCAAGGCTTTCCATAGTTACGATTTATATAGTCATTCAGTTTTGATTTGACCAAACTCAAAACTGAATCTGTCAACCCCGAGCCTCGGCTTTCATCTGAAAATATACGTTTACATTTATAATTGCTAGAGGTATCCATTTTTATAGAGAAGCTTTGATTGTTCAAATAATAGTAAGAAAAATGATTTTCTTCGAATGCGTAAGTATTCACAGTAAATTTGCTATCGTACGTAATACAGCGTGATGTATCATTAATTCTACTCGGATCTAAGTTGGATGGAGTAATCCAATCTGAGCTAGAAGCTTCAATGAGTGTTAAATAGTTATATTTCAAATTTCTCAAATCTTCCAAATGAGTCTCGCCATTAAATGAAATGTAAACAGTGTCGTCAACATTACCATTGCGGTTTGCTTCGTTTTCCCAAAACTTTACTTTACCGTCAACATCAACATATAAGCCCAAAGGATTTATCTGGGCAACAATATCTGTCATTGCAATGACAGAT
>DORI01000109.1:0-2530 GCA_003512365.1 Crocinitomicaceae bacterium
TATTTTTATTTTTTGGTAACATACTTAATTTATTCGTAAATTACAGACAACATTATCTACTAAAATTTCTGAACTTAAACCGAAAATATTTTCAATTCATTTTTTTCAATTATTTTTGCAAAAAAAAACTAATGAGAAAAATAAATTTACTTCTTGTGCTTATTACAGTAACCACTGCTCTTGGTCAAAATTTGAAATCTGAAGATTTACGCTACAACTACATTAAGTTACCAACGAATCCGATTCAACCGCGCGTATTAAACTATTTATCAAGTATGTCATCCTCGTCGGACGAAGAAAATGCGAAGATCATGGCACAATATGAAAAAGATATGGCTCAGGCTGAAGCAGATTATCAAAGAGAGATGTCGGAATACCCAGCTAAATTGAAGGCAGCTGATGAAAAATATGAGAAAGAGTTGGCTGCGTATAATGATAAATCTTTGGCTAAGAAAATTCTCGAAAAGCAGTTATTAAATGAGAATACAAAACCGGTTAAAGACTACGTCCCTCAACCTTACAGAAAGAATGTTTCAAAACCTAATGTCAAAACCAGCTATGATTACCCGTCCTTAGCTGCAACATACTTAAAATTAGATGGATACAATAAACTTTCTGATAATGCATTAAGTTATCATGTTAATATGCAAGGTTTTGAGCATTCTCAACCTTCAGTAAAAACAGAAGTAAGGAAAGAGGCTACAAGGGTGAATAACGTGTCAACTACTGCAGATGTCACATATTATTATGTGGAATTTACATACAGGAATCCGATGAGTGTTAGAGTAGCAAATTCTTTGGATCAAGAAATTTTCTTTGTGGCACCAACTGAACTCTCTGATTTTAAAACATACAAATCGACAGCAAGTAAAACTTATCCTTCGACAGACTATATAGCCTTGTTTAAAACGGTAGAGGATAAGGTCCTGAAAGAAAATCTAACGTTTATTAATCATTTGGTGAATGACAAAATTGGATATGAAGTTACCCTCAGGGAAACCTCTTTGGACTATGTTAAATCTAAGGGGGATGAATATTCGGATTTCAATGAGGCTTATAACAATGCTGAGGCTGGATTTAAAACGCTGGTAACAAATGAAGAGACAGCTAAGTCAAAATTAAAAATGGCAATTGATCAATGGACAAAGATCTTAGGAGAGTCAGATTTAACTAACAAAAAAGCTCGTATTGACAAGGATATTACTGTTGCAATTTACTTTAATCTAATTGAGTGTCACTTTGCCTTGAGAAATGTTGCAGAAGCAGAAGCTATTTTATCGGCTTTAGAAAGAATGGATATTCCTAATAGAGATAAGAAGTTGAAAGAAAAATATATTACCTTATTTTTAGATTTAGCTGGTAGAAAAACAGCCAACGGCATTTAGTCTGTTGAGGATTATTTTGTTTAGATAGTGAATGGGGCTTTAACAGCCCCATTTTCTTTTAAAATTGATTAGTAAAGACCTTTGTGCATCATATGTAATCAATCACTTCTCATGAATTAGGGTACTAAAGTTCAAACTTTTGATTATTTTATATCCTTAAAAATGCTTCAACTGAAATCTCATTATCTTTACCTTCGAAATTTTACATGGAAAAATTTGATTTAGTTGTAATTGGCGGTGGGCCTGCAGGATATGCAGCTGCTATGCGAGGTATTGATTTTGGAAAACGCGTTTGCTTAATTGAACGAGATCGCGTAGGTGGGGCAGGGGTATATAATGGAGCATTGTCGTCCAAAACTTTGTGGGAATTGTCCAATCGGGTGGCAGACATTAATGACATGATTGTTTCAAAGGGAAGAACCAAATTTGAGTTGACGTGGGAAGATGTAAAACAAAATCTTGCGGAAGCAATTTTCGAAAGAAAATTCCAGTATTCAGCGCATATAAAACTTTTACAAACCGAAACCATGAATAAATTGCTTAGTTATGAGCGTGGTCATGGAAAATTATTGGACAATCATACCATTGAAATAACATACGAAGGGGAGAAAAAAGTAATATGGGGAGAAAACATAGTCTTAGCCACAGGCAGCAGGCCTCGGAAATTGCCCAACATTGAAGTTGACGAAGATATAATTTTAACGAGCGATGGCATCGATAATATAAATGATTACCCCAAAAGTTTAGTAATTATTGGCGCAGGAGTTATTGGTTGCGAATACGCCACCATTTTTAGCAACTTCGGAAAAACGAAAGTTTACATCATCGACCGTCAAGAGCGAATTTTACCTTTTGAAGATGAAGATATTTCACGTCTTGTAGCGAAAAATTTAACAGACCACGGGGTGACAATTCATTCGAATGCGTCTTTAGAAAGAATGGAAAAAGTTGATGGAGAGGTGGAATACGAACTATCATATCCCGATGGAAAAAGAGANNACTGCTTTCTATCGGTAGACAACCGAACATTGAAGATTTAGGAATGGAAAATGCCGGGGTGCAAATGTCAAAACGTGGAGTACATATTGGAGACGATGACACGCGAACGAGTGTACCGAATATTTACGCAGTAGGTGATGTTTCTG
>DORI01000109.1:2638-4496 GCA_003512365.1 Crocinitomicaceae bacterium
TCCAGAAGTTGCTTCAGTTGGAATGAATGAGCAGCAATGTGTCGAGAAAAATATTCCTATTAAAGTAGTGAAAATTGATTACTCTCTCATTACAAGGGCAATAGCCATGAGAAAAACACAAGGCTTTTTTAAAATTATTGTCACCAACGACAAAGAAATGAGGATTTTAGGTATGCGTGTGGTTGGTGCTCACGCCTCAACTGCTATTCAGGCAGTGGGATTGCTTATTAAATTGCAAATGCCAATTGAGGTTTTGTCAGAACTAATTCATCCACATCCATCGATAGTAGAAGGAATTCAAGAGTGTGTGCGCATGCTTCTGAATCGCTCCATTTTCAAATCTTCAGTTTTTAAAGATAAATTAGCGTGTTATTCATTAGTCGATGGTGTTAAAACTCCACTAGAGCGGTTGTAAATAAATGGAATTCCCAGTTTACAGGAAAATAAACAATGATAAGTCTTATTACAAGATTATTTCAAATTTAGAATTCATTGAAATTCAAATAATTGGTAAAAGTCACTTTAAAAATCACTTTAGAATAAGTCACTATCCAGACAAATTGTTTTTACTGGACGTAATTTCAGGGAAACCTCCCTATGAAATTGCTAACCAAGAAGAAGTGGAAAGACTATTGATAATATAGTCTTTTATCCCTATAAAGTTGTTTATAACTCGGTCAGTAAACGTGTTTTACAAATTCAAAACACACTTATTTTTGTATTTCACGCGGTGCTTATGGCTGAAAATCAATATACGGAAGACAACATACGTTCATTAGACTGGAAAGAACACATTCGGTTGCGTCCAGGAATGTATATTGGGAAGCTAGGGGACGGTGCTGCTGCTGATGACGGAATTTACATATTGGTAAAGGAAGTGATGGACAACTGCATCGATGAATTTGTGATGGGAAATGGACGTAAGGTAGAAATCAAAGTAAAAGATGGCAAGGTTTCCATTCGTGATTACGGACGAGGAATTCCTCTAGGAAAAGTGGTTGAGGTTGTCTCTAAAATGAATACCGGTGGAAAATACGATTCCAAAGCTTTTAAAAAATCAGTTGGATTAAATGGGGTAGGTACAAAAGCGGTGAATGCCCTTTCTTCTTATTTTATGGTTTATTCCGTGCGAGAGGGCGAAAAGAAAGCGGCTTCGTTTAGTCAGGGTGAGTTGGTTCAAGAATTCGCCATGGAGAAAACTGATGAGACGAATGGTACTTATGTAGAGTTTGTTCCCGATGATACAATCTTTAAAAAGTTTGCTTTTAAAACCGCATACTTGGACAAGATGATGTGGAATTATTGTTACCTGAACAGGGGTTTAACAATTCATTACAATGGGGAGCGCTATAATTCCAAAGATGGTCTGAAGGACTTGTTAGAAAATAATATGGATGGAGATCCGCTTTATCCTATTATTCACCTTGAAGATGAGGACATAGAAGTGGCATTTACCCACGGAAGAACATATGGAGAGGATTATTATTCTTTTGTGAATGGTCAGCATACAACGCAAGGAGGGACACATGCTAGTGCCTTTAGAGAATCAGTTGCTAAAGTTATTCGTGATTTTTACAATAAGAATTACGAAGCTTCGGATATCCGACAATCAATTGTAGCAGCGATTTCCGTCAAGGTGATTGAGCCCGTTTTTGAATCTCAAACGAAAACAAAATTAGGATCACAAGAANNGTAAAGAATTGGCAGGTATTCGTAAAATCGCCCGAGAGCGATCGAAAAAAGCGAATTTACACAATAAGAAGTTGAGAGATTGCCGAACTCATTTAACGGATTTGAAAGATGAGCGCAGAGAGGAGACAACCTTATTTATCACAGAAGGTGACTCGGCGAGTGGTTC